>CADCUY010000542.1 GCA_902806005.1 uncultured Quadrisphaera sp.
CGGTGCTGTTCGTGCTGCCGCTGGCCCCGTGGGCGGGCGGGCTCGGCGTCGGCATGTCGTCGAGCCGGGTGGTGGCCTGGGCGGTCGGGGTGTGGGTGGTCACCGTGGTGCTCGCCGTCGCCCTGGAGACCGCGGGCCGCACCGGCCCCGCCGAGGCGCTGCTCCGCCGCCTGGTCCACGGGCGGTCACCGCGGGCTCAGGGGCCCTCGACGGGCGGGTCGCTCCAGCCGCGGTGGGGCCGCGAGCGCAGCGCGGCCACGTAGTCGTCGGGCGCCCCCGCGGCCTCGGCCGCCGAGGCCAGCATCTCCAGGTAGAAGGCGCTGGGCAGCCCGCCCTCGTAGTCGTCGAGCACGTACGCCCAGGCCACCTGCTCGCCGTCCAGGGTCGCGACCCTCAGCCGCACCTTGACGTGCAGGCCGATGTCGAGGCCCTCCCACTCGTCGAGCTGGTCCTCGTCGGTGGAGTGCAGGTCGTACAGGGCCACGAAGACCTGGGAGCCGGCGTCCTCGACGAGCGTGGCCAGCGCCCCGTCCCAGCCGCGCTCCTCCCCGCCGAAGGTGAGCCGCCAGCCCTGCACCCAGCCGGTGCCCCGCAGCGGGGAGTGCGGGGCGCGCTTGGCCATCCGGTCCGGGTGCAGGTTGCTCGCGTAGGCGGCGTACAGACCCATGGGCCGCGAGGGTAGCGACCGCTGGGATGATGGGCCGTCCCCCTCCCGCCGACCCGGAGGTCCAGCACCATGAGCGCACCCACGCCCCGCGTCGTGGTCGTCGGCGGCGGCCCGGGCGGCTACGAGGCCGCCCTGGTCGCCCGGCAGCTCGGCGCCGACGTCACCGTGGTCGAGCGCACCGGGCTCGGCGGCTCCACGGTGCTCACCGACGTCGTCCCGTCCAAGACCCTGATCGCCACGGCGGAGCTGATGGACCTGGTCTCCGGCTCCGTGGAGCTGGGGCTGCGCTTCCCCGGGGGCGGCGCCGGCCGCGGGACGTCGGACACCGACGTGGCGGGGGCCGTCACCGTCGACCTCGAGCGGGTCAACCAGCGGGTGCGCGACCTGGCCGAGAAGCAGTCGAGCGACATCGGCGCCCGGCTCGCGGCGGAGGGCATCCGCGTGCTCCGCGGCACCGGGCGGCTCAAGGGCCCGGGCGCGGTGGTCGTCGACACCGCCGAGACCAACGCCGAGCACGCGGACGACGCGGCCGACGGCACGGCGGACGGCGGGCGCGCGTCGTCGTCCGCCGGGGAGGTGCTGGAGGCCGACGTCGTGCTCCTCTCCACCGGCTCCTACCCGCGGACGCTTCCCGATGCGCAGCCGGACGGCGAGCGGATCCTGACCTGGAAGCAGCTGTACCGGCTCACCGAGCTGCCCGAGCGGCTCATCGTCGTCGGCTCGGGGGTGACGGGGGCGGAGTTCGCCAACGCCTACGACGCGCTGGGCTCGGACGTGGTGCTCGTCTCCAGCCGCGACCGGGTGCTGCCCGGCGAGGACGCCGACGCCGCCGAGGTGATCGAGCAGGTCTTCCGCCGCCGCGGCATGGAGGTGCTCTCGCGCTCGCGGGCGGTCTCGGCGCGCCGGGTGGGCGAGGGGATCAGCGAGGGCGTCGAGGTGGTCCTGGAGGACGGGCGCGTGGTGTCGGGCTCGCACTGCCTGATCGCCGTGGGCTCGATCCCCAACACCGCCGACCTCGGCCTGGAGGAGGCCGGCGTGGCGCTGACCGGCAGCGGGCACGTCGAGGTCGACCGGGTCTCGCGCACCTCGGTGCGGGGGGTGTACGCGGCGGGCGACTGCACGGGCGTGCTCCCGCTGGCGTCGGTGGCGGCGATGCAGGGGCGCACGGCGATGTGGCACGCGCTGGGCGACGCCGTCTCGCCGTTGAAGCTGCGCACCGTGGCGGCGAACGTGTTCACCTCCCCGGAGATCGCGACCGTGGGCTGGACCCAGGCGCAGATCGAGGCGGGGGAGGCGCAGGGCGAGGTGGTGAAGCTGCCGCTGGGCGGCAACGCGCGGGCGAAGATGCAGGGGATCAGCGACGGGTTCGTGAAGCTGTTCTCGCGCACCGGCTCGGGCACGGTGATCGGCGGGGTGGTGGTGGCGCCGCGGGCGAGCGAGCTGATCTTCCCGATCACGCTGGCCGTGGAGCACCGGCTGAGCGTCGACCAGGTGGCGCACGCGATCACGGTGTACCCGTCGCTGTCCGGCTCGGTGGCCGAGGCGGCGCGGCGGCTGCACATCAAGCCCGACCTGAACTGACGCGGGCACTCTTCGCCGAGAGCGCCCTGACGAGGTGCCTGAGAGGGCCATCTCCGCCATGAGTGCCCGGGCGCGGCTGGTCACCGACCGGCACGCCGCTGGGCCACGGCTCCTGCGACCAGTGCGACGAGGGCTCCGTCCTCGCGCAGGGTCGCCGCCGTGACGTGGACGACGATCCATCCGGCCTCGCGCAGGCGGTTCAGGCGCTCCCGGTCGCGGGCCACCTGCCGCCCATCGCCGTGCCAGGCCCCGTCGTACTCGACCGCGATCCGCAGCTCCACGAGCGCCAGGTCGACCCGGGCGACGAAGCCCCGTGCGTCGCGGACGACGTGCTGGGGGACGGCGTGGAAGCCGGCGAGCGCCAGCCGGACCCTGCAGACCGACTCCGGGGGTGATTCCGCCCGTGCGTCGCAGAGCCGTACCGCCGCGCGCACGGCCACCACGTCGTCGTCGTGGCGCCCGGCCAACCAGGCGCCGAAGCGCTCGAGCCCGATCAGGCCTGCCCGGGCCACCACGTCCAGAGCGGCCACGGCGTCCTCGCGAGGCAGGCGCGCCGCGAGGTCGAACGCCATGCGGTGGGGTGTGGCGGTGGGGAGGCCGTGCCACTCGCCGTGGTGGAGCGGCCCGGTGCTGGCGACGCGGACGGCCACACCTCTGCGCCGGGAGCCGGGACGTGCGAGGGCGACCAGCGTGACGTCGTCCTCGGTCCTCGCGAGGTCGGTGCCCCACACGGTGGCCAGCGAGCGGCCGGTGAGGACCGACCCGCGCGGCACCACCAGGGCCGCGGCCCGGCACTTGACGAGGTGCGTCAGCTCGACGTGCGTACAGCGGTAGGCGTCGTAGAGCACCGGCCGCACCAGGTCGCGGTTGCGCAGCTGCTTGCGGGTGATCAGGCCCTGACGGACGGCGGCCGATCCGCGGAAGACATCGGGGAGCCCGGGAGGCTCCGCGGGCCGGGTGACCCCGGGCGGCCCGGCGGGAGTGGTATCGGTCATGGGCCCACCGTGGCGGCGCTGTGGCCTGCGGGAGCGACGACGCACTCGGACCTGTGGACGAGCAGCGGTGCTGTGGGTGAGGAGTGAGCGAGGCACTTCCCGCGCACAGTGCCCTCGTGGCCCTCCGGGGAGGGCGCTCTTCGCGCACAGTGCCCTCATGAGGCCCCGAGGAGGGCGTCCTTCGCCGAGAGTGCCCCCGGACGAGCGGCGGCGGGGTGGCTCAGGCCTCGGTCAGCTCGCAGATCAGCGCGCCGGTGGTCAGCGTCTGGCCCACCCCGGCGTCCAGCCCCGTGACCACCCCGGCGCGGTGCGCCAGCAGCGGCTGCTCCATCTTCATGGCCTCGAGCACCACCACCAGGTCGCCCTTCTTGACCCGCTGCCCCTCCGCGACGGCGACCTTGACGATCGTCCCCTGCATCGGCGCGGTCACGCCCGCGCCCCCCGCGGCGCGGGCGCCCGACGTCGCCTCGCGCAGCCGCCGCGGCTGCTTGCGCGCCGTCGGCCGGCTGCTGCCCAGGCCCGCGGGCAGGACCACCTCCAGGCGCCGCCCCCCGACCTCGACCACCACCGTCTCCCGGCTGGGCGCGCTCGGCGCACCCGCGGCGACGGCGGTCAGGTCGACCTCCGCGGGCGGCACCCCGCCGGCCCACTCGGTCTCGATCCAGCGGGTGTGCACGGTGAACGGCGCGTCGCCGGCGGGCGCGAAGGCCGGGTCGTCGACGACGCGGCGGTGGAACGGCAGCACCGTCGGCAGCCCGCTCACCTCGAACTCGGCGAGCGCGCGCCGGGCCCGCGCCAGCGCCTGCTGGCGGGTGGCGCCGGTGACCACGAGCTTGGCGAGCATCGAGTCGAACGCGCCGGAGACGACGTCGCCGGCCCGCACCCCGGAGTCGACGCGCACCCCGGGCCCGGACGGCGGCACCCAGGTCGCGATGGTCCCCGGTGCGGGGGTGAAGCCGCGGCCCGGGTCCTCGCCGTTGATGCGGAACTCGATCGCGTGCCCGCGCACCTCCACCTCGGTGTAGCCGAGCGGCTCGCCCGCGGCGATGCGCAGCTGCTCGCCGACGAGGTCGATGCCGGTCACCTCCTCGGTGACCGGGTGCTCGACCTGCAGCCGCGTGTTGACCTCGAGGAACGAGACGGTGCCGTCGGCGCCGACGAGGAACTCGACCGTCCCCGCGCCGACGTAGCCCGCCTCGCGCAGCAGGTCGACCGACGCGGTCCGCACCGCGCGCTCCTGCTCCGCGCTGAGGAACGGCGCGGGGGCCTCCTCGACGAGCTTCTGGTGCCGGCGCTGGAGCGAGCAGTCGCGGGTGGAGACGACGACGACCGTGCCGCGGCCGTCGGCCAGGCACTGGGTCTCCACGTGGCGGGGGCGCTCGAGGTAGCGCTCGACGAAGCACTCGCCCCGGCCGAAGGCGGCGGTGGCCTCGCGGACGGCGGAGTCGAAGAGCTCGGGCACCTCCTCGCGGGTGTGCGCGACCTTCAGCCCGCGCCCGCCGCCGCCGAAGGCGGCCTTGATGGCGATGGGCAGCCCGTGGGCGTCGGCGAAGGCCAGCACCTCGGCGACGCCCTCCACGGGGTCGGGCGTGCCGGCCACCATCGGGGCCCCGACCTTCTCGGCGATGCGCCGGGCGGAGACCTTGTCGCCCAGGGCCTCGATGGCGGCCGGCGGGGGCCCGATCCAGGTCAGGCCGGCGTCGACGACGGCCTGGGCGAAGGCGGCGTTCTCGGCCAGGAACCCGTAGCCGGGGTGCACGGCGTCGGCGCCGGCGCGCCGGGCGACGGCGACGAGGGCGTCGATCCGCAGGTAGGACTCGGCCGCCGTGGAGCCCCCGAGGGCGAAGGCCTCGTCGGCGCTGAGCACGTGCAGGGCGTCGCGGTCCTGGTCGGCGTAGACGGCCACCGAGGCGATCCCCGCGTCGCGGCACGCCCGGGCGATGCGGACGGCGATCTCACCGCGATTGGCGATCAGGACCTTCTTGATCATCGTGGAAGCCTAGTGGCGCGGGTCCGTGACGCACCTTCCGTTGGAGGTTGTCTCCAAGTGGGCCCGGCGCTGCTTGTCACCCGTCCGGACGCCGCGCGACGCGGGCGAGCGTCGGCGCTGCTAGGCATGGGCGCCATGACGACGGCGAGGCGACTGCCCCTGGTCGCCATCCTGCTCGGCGGCGCGGTGGTGGGCGCACTCCTCGCCCTCGTCGGTGCCCCGCTCCTCGTCCCCCTGCTGGGCATGGTCTTCGCCCTGCTCTGGCAGCAGCGCCGGACAGCGCCGGATCGTGAGCGCGGGCGGCGCAGTCTCCGCCTCGACCTGGCTGGGTCCGCGGCGCTGTTGGGGTTCTTCGCGGCTCGCGCGGGCCTGAGGGACGACGTCCTGCACCTGCTGCCCGTCGTCGTCGGGATCCTGGTCGGCGCAGGCGCGCTCGTGGGGGCCTGGCGCCCCGGCGGGCGCGCCCTCCGGCGCCTGCGGCAGGACAGGCCCGGAGCCGTCGTCGTCCGGGCGGTCCTCGCGGACGACGGGAGCCTCCGCCTGGCGCAGTGGGCGCGTGCCGCTCGCGTCGAGCTGCCCGCGATGATCGGCCCCGGTCTGCTGCTGGCCAGCTCCGAGCAGGGCCTCGAGCTGTGGACCGAGCGGAGCCCGGCCCGCCGGCTGGCGCTGGTGCCCTGGGACGACGTCACCCTCGAGCGCCGCCCGTCACCCGACGACCGCGAGGGCTGGTGGGCCGTCCTGACCCTGCGCGGCCCCGAGCCCAGCGCGCACGCCCGTCAGGTGCCGCGGCCGAGGAGCGCGCACCCCGTCAGCGTTCTGCTCTACCGCGGCTCCCTCCCCGCCGTGCGGGCCGAGGCCGTCGACGCGCTCGTGGCGCAGCTGCTGGCCCCGAGTCCGGCCCGACCGGTGGACGCTGTCGGCGACGTGGGGTAGACAGGCCCGGCACGCCGGGGCGCCGATGCCCAGGCACCCGGGAGGCACGCCTTGAGCTCCGCACTGTCGTTCCTCGACCGGGAGCGCACCGTCGCGCCCCCCGGCTTCAGCCGCTGGTCGATCCCGCCCGCGGCGCTGGCGGTGCACCTGAGCATCGGGCAGGTCTACGCGTTCAGCGTCTTCAACCTGCCCCTGGCCGAGCGGTTCGGCCTCGGCGACCGCCTGCAGCCCATCGCCACCATCTTCTCGATCGCCATCGTCATGCTCGGCCTCGCCGCGGCGTTCGGCGGCACCTGGGTCGAGCGCAACGGGCCGCGCAAGGCGATGGCCCTCTCGGGGCTGTGCTGGGTGGCCGGCTTCCTCATCGGCGCCCTCGGCGTCTCCACGGGCCAGCTGTGGCTGGTGTACCTCGGGTACGGCGTCATCGGGGGCATCGGCCTCGGCATCGGCTACATCTCGCCGGTCTCCACGCTGATCAAGTGGTTCCCCGACCGCCCGGGCCTGGCCACCGGCATGGCGATCATGGGCTTCGGCGGCGGCGCGCTGATCGCCAGCCCGCTCTCGACCACGCTGCTCTCCGCCTTCGCGGCCGACCCGGAGGCCTCCACCGCCGACGGCATCGTGCCGACCTTCCTCGTGCTGGCCGCCATCTACGCGGTGATGATGGGCCTCGGCGCCTGGGTGATCCGCGTGCCCGCCCAGGGCTGGAAGCCGGAGGGCTGGGAGCCCGACGAGCACGCCGCGCCGATGCGGACGACGGCCAACGTCAGCGCGAAGAACGCCATCAGGACCCCGCAGTTCTGGTTCCTGTGGATCGTGCTGTTCTGCAACGTCACCGCCGGCATCGGCATCCTGCAGCAGGCCTCGCCGATGGTGCAGGACTTCTTCTCCTCGGTCGACGCGGCGGCCGCCGCCGGCTACGTGGGGCTGCTCTCGCTGTGCAACATGATCGGGCGCTTCGTCTGGTCGTCGACCTCCGACGTCATCGGCCGCAAGGCGATGTACACCGTCTACCTCGGCGTCGGGGCGGGGCTGTACTTCCTCGTGGTGCTGTTCGGCACCTCGTCGGTGCTGGTCTTCGTGCTGCTCACCGGCGTGATCCTCAGCTTCTACGGCGGGGGCTTCGCCACCGTGCCCGCCTACCTGAAGGACCTCTTCGGCGGCTACCAGGTCGGCGCGATCCACGGCCGGCTGCTGACGGCGTGGTCAGCCGCGGGCATCGCCGGCCCGGTGATCGTCACCCAGGTGCGCGACCGCCAGGTGGCCGCCGGGGCCGAGGGCTCCGACCTCTACGGGCTCAGCCTGTCGATCATGGTGGGCGTGCTGGTCGTCGGCTTCATCGCCAACGCCCTCGTCCGCCCGGTGGACTCGCGGTTCCACGAGCCGGACGACGACGACGCCGCACCGGCGGGCGGTGAGGCCCGGGAGGCGGGCCGCCCCGGCCGGGCGCCGCGCGAGGCCACCGGTGCGGGCACCGTCCGCCGCACCCCGGCCACGGGGGAGGCGCGATGAGCAGCCGGCCGACGCCGCAGCAGCAGGCGCCCGCGCCCGGCCAGGGGACGTCCCTGGCCGCGACCAAGGCCGCCGCCACGGGCCTGTGGGTGCTCGTGGGGGCGGGCCTGGCGTACGGGGTGAGCCAGACCCTGCTGCGGGTGGTGCAGCTCTTCGGCTGAGGAGGGTGGGCAGCGTCCTCAGGTCAGGGCGCTGCTCAGCGCACCGGTGACGGCGCCGACCACCCCGTCGCGCCGCGACCGCGGGGTCAGGGCCCGCAGCGGGGCCTGCAGCTCCCGGGTGAAGAAGTCCATGAAGCCCTCGGGGTCGGGGCCGGCGTTCTGGCAGACGAGGTGGTCGTACCCGGCGTCGACGTACTCCTGCGCCACCTCCAGGTGCCGGGCGACGTCCGGCCCGCACGCGAACTGGCCCTTGACGTCGTCGGCGGTCACGCTCGCCGACGCGGCGTCGAAGTTCACCGGGTTCGGCAGCTCCGCCATCACCTTCCAGCCCGTCAGCGCCCACCGGGACGTCTCGAGCACCGCGGCGGCCGCGGCGTCCTCGTCGGGCGCCCACGCCAGCGGCACCTCCGCGTAGCGCGGCCCGGAGCCGCCCGCGTCGGTGAAGACCTGGACGATCTCGGGCTTGGGCTCGGTCACGAACAGGCCGGTGCCGTGCTCGGCGGCGATCTTCGCCGACACCGGGCCGCTCGCCGCGACCGCCATCACGGGCAGCGTGTCGGGCAGGTCGAAGATCCGGGCGTCCTCGACCTGCAGGTGCTTGCCCTGGTACGTCTTGTACCCGCCCTGCCACAGCAGGTTGATGATGTGCAGCGCCTCGCGGAAGGCCTCGTGGCGCTTCTGCACGCCGAAGTAGTGCTCGGTGCCGATGATGTGCTCGTTCAGCCGCTCGCCGGCGCCGACGCCGAGGGTGAACCGGCCGTCGGAGATCAGGGCCATGGTGGCTGCGGCCTGGGCGATGATCGCCGGGTGGTACCGGAACGACGGGCAGGTGACCCCGGTGGCCAGGCCGAGCGTGGTGGTCCGTGCCGCCATGGCGCCGAGCATCGACCAGGTGAAGCCCGAGTGGCCCTGGCTCTCCAGCCACGGGTGGAAGTGGTCGCTGAGCTCGACGAAGTCGAAGCCGGCCCGCTCGGCCATCACGGTCTGCTCGATGACCTGGGTGGGGCTGAACGCCTCGGTGGCGAGCTTGTAGCCGATCTGCACGGCGGTCTCCTCGGGTGCGGCGGGGGCGTGCGGGTCCGGCGGGCACCTACCCGGTGCCCCCACGGCCACACGCCCGGTCCGCTCACCGGGCCCAGAGGTCGGTCCAGCGCACCCCCGTCTCGGCGAGCAGCTCGCGCAGCAGCGGCAGGCTGACGCCGACGACGGCGTGCGGGTCGCCCTCGACCCCGCGCACGAACGCGCCGCCGAGCCCGTCGAGGGTGAAGGCGCCCGCCACGGCGAGGGGCTCGCCGGTGGCGACGTACGCGTCGACCTCCTCGTCCGGGACGTCGGCGAAGTGCACGGTGGTCGACGCGACCGCGCCGAACGTGGCCCCCGAGCCGGCGTCGCGGTCGTCGACCAGCCAGTGGCCGGTGTGCAGCACGCCGGAGCGCCCGCGCATCGCGCGCCACCGGGAGGCCGCGTCGGCGGCGTCGGCGGGCTTGCCGTGCACGGCGCCGTCCAGCTCGAGCACCGAGTCGCAGCCGAGCACGAGCACGCCGCCGTCCGGGGCGCCGTCGACCTCGTCGGCCCAGCGGGCGGCGACCTCCTCGGCCTTGGCCCGGGCGAGCACGAGGACGACGTCGGCCGGGTCGGTGACGCCGTAGCGGGCCACGACCGCGGCCTCGTCGACCCCGGAGACCAGCACCAGCGGCTCCACCCCGGCGGCGCGGAGGGTGGCGAGGCGGGCGGGGGAGGCGGAGGCGAGCAGCAGGGTCGTCACCGCGGGGACGCTACTGGCCCGCCGGGGGGCTCCGGCGGCGGCAGGTCCTTGGCGAACCACCGGTCGGCGTCGGGGCTGGCGTTGTAGCGGGGCACCTCCACCCAGCCCGCGGAGCGGTAGAGCGCGCACGCGGCCAGCAGCCGGGCGTCGGTGTCGAGCACCGCCCGGCGCAGCCCGCGGGCTGCGGACCAGGCCTCGGCGGCGTCCAGCAGCGCCCGCCCGACGCCGGCCCCCCGGGCCGCGGGGTCGACGAACAGTCGCTTGACCTCGGCGGTCGGCCCGCCGTCCAGAGCCAGGGTGCGGACGCCGACGCACCCGACGTCGCGGCCGCCGGCCACGGCCACCCAGAACGCCCCGGACGGCGGGGCGCAGTCGCGGTCGAGCTCCGGGGCGCCGTCGGCCTCGACCTGCAGGCTCACCGGCACCCCTCCGCCGAGGGCCCCGGTGACGTGCTCGACGAACGCCCGTCGCAGGGCCCGGGCCCGGGGGGAGGCGGCGTCGACCCGCTCCAGCCGGACCCCCGCCGGCCCCGGGCCGGCGCCGGTCGGACCGCTCAGGCGATCACCGCCGGTCGAGGGCCACGTCCACCCGCACCAGGCGGTGGTCGGAGCTGGGGAAGCCGTTGGTGAACGCCGGGTCGAAGGTGCCGGTCAGCCGCGAGAGCGGGTCGGCCTGCTCCGGCCAGAACACCGCCGCGTCGAGCACCCGCAGCCGCGTCGACGGCAGCACGTAGTCGGCCCGCAGGTTGCCCGACGCGCCCGCGGCGTCGTTGAAGTCGGCGGTGTCCAGCGCCGGGTCGCCGGCCTGGTCCTCGTTCGCCCCGCCCTGCAGCGCGCTCGCCTCCGCGCCGCCCTCGCTGCTCGGCTCCGGGTCCTGCACGCGCGGGTCGTCGAGCAGCTGCTCCACCGCCCCCTCCACGCCGTCGCCGTCACCGGCGGGGTCGGCGTTGAGGTCGCCCATGACGACGAAGCGGGCGTCGCCGCGCAGCCCGCCGCGGTGGCCCTCGTCGTCGACGACCCACCGGGAGTCTCCGGGGGAGACGTAGTCGTCCCAGAACCGGACCTCGTCGGCGTTGCGCAGCCCGTTGCGGTCCTCCGGGCCGTCGAACACCGGCGGGGTCGGGTGGCTGGCCAGCACGTGCACCACCCGCCCGCCGACGTGGACCGGCACGTCGACGTGGTTCTTGCTCGAGAGCCGGAAGACCGCCAGCTCCTCGGGGGAGTAGAAGTCGCCCGGGGCGTCGGTGGCGGGGTCGTCGGGCAGCCGGGCGCCGGGCACGTCCTTCCACAGCAGCTCCTGGAAGGTCCGCACCCCCTCGGCGTCGATCGGGTGCTGCGAGAGCACCGCGAAGGCGTACTGGCCGGGGAACTCCCCGAACCCGAGCGCGTCGTCGCCGTAGGCCCGGCCCTCGGTGCCCACCGCCCCGTCGCCGTTCAGGTCGAAGCCGCTGGCCACGCCGGTGTTGGAGGCGAAGGCGATCGCGTACGGGTAGACCACCGGGTCGGTGTCGTCGGCCTGCGCCACCTCGAGGAAGTTCTCGGTGAAGCGCTCCAGGGCCACGCCGCCCGCGTCGTGGTCGACCTCGTTGAGCAGCAGCACGTCGGGGCGCTCGCGCTGGATCACCTCGGCGACGGCGCGCACCTCCGCGTCCTGCGGTTCGTCGTCGGCGTCGGCGAGGTCGGCGGCCAGCTCGCCCTCGGCGGCCCGGAACATCGAGACGTTGTAGGAGGCGAAGCGCACCGCCTCCTCCTCGGGGGCGGCGGCCGCGGACGCCGCGAGGGGCAGCGGCGCGGCGAGCGCCACCGCGGCGCCGAGGACGAGGGACGGGCGGCGCAGGCTCATGCCGCGACGCTAGCCGCGCCGCCGCGACCGCCGGGTGAACGCCGGACGGCGGTCAGGGGGTGCCCACCAGGGCCCCGCGCAGCACGTCGAGGCCCACCGACCCGACGTCGAGGGCCCGGCGGTGGAAGGCGCGCAGCTCGAACGCGTCGCCCTGCTCGGCCCGCACCTGCTCGCGCAGCTCCAGCCACAGCCGCTCGCCGACCTTGTACGACGGCGCCTGCCCGGGCCAGCCGAGGTAGCGCAGGTGCTCGAAGCGGAGCACCGGGTCGCTCTCGGTGCTGAGCTCCCGCAGGTAGGTCCACATCAGGTCCGCGTCCCAGGGGCGCCCCGTCCCGCCGGTCAGCTCCGCGGGCGCCGCGAACCCGCAGTGGGTGCCGATGTCGACGACGACGCGGGCGGCGCGGAACAGCGACCCCGAGAGCATGCCGAGGCGGTCGCCGGGGTCGTCGAGCCAGCCCAGGTCGGCCATCAGGCGCTCGGCGTACAGGGCCCAGCCCTCCCCGTGCCCGGAGACCCAGCACAGCAGCCGGCGCCACCGGTTGAGCAGCCCGGCGCGGTACAGGGTCTGCGCGACCTGGAGGTGGTGGCCGGGCACGCCCTCGTGGAAGACGGTGGTGCGCTCGCTCCAGGTGCCGAAGGTGGTGACGCCCTCGGGCACCGCCCACCACATCGTCCCGGGGCGGGTGAAGTCCTCCGACGGCGGCGTGTAGTAGATGCCGCCCGACCCCGAGGGGGCGATCCGGCAGGCGAGCCGCCGCGCGGGCGGTGGGACGTCGAAGTGGACGTCGGCGAGCCCGGCGACGGCGGCGTCGGAGAGCTCCTGCATCCACGCCTGGAGCGCCTCGGTGCCGTGCACCTGCCGGGCCGGGTCGGCGTCCAGGGCCGCGACGGCGTCGCGCACGCCGCCCCCAGGGACGATCCGCTGCGCCACCTCGCGCATCTCGGCCCGGATCCGGGCGACCTCCTCGAGGCCCCAGGCGTAGGTCTCGGCCAGGTCGACCGCGGCGCCGACGTGGAAGCGCGAGTGCAGCGCGTACGCCTCGGGCCCCACGGCGTCGTCCTCGCGGGCCGCCGGGTGCACCTGCTCGCGCAGGGCGCGCCCGTGCTCGGCGAACGCCGACGCGGCGGCGCGCAGCCCGGCGTCGAGGTCGGCCGTCAGAGCCCCGGGCAGCGGCGCCCCGCCGTCGAGC
>CADCUY010000543.1 GCA_902806005.1 uncultured Quadrisphaera sp.
ACTAACGTTCCGTCATGGCAGTTCCCGTGCCGCGACGAGCTCGATGACGAGCCCGCAGGGCCGTCGCGTGCGCCCGTGGGGGTGGTCCCCAGCCCCTCGCGCCTGACCGGTGCTGCGCACGGCGCCGCCGCGGGCGGCGTCGGGCGCGCGCCCAGCCCCAGGACGCCGCCCGGCAGGGGCCGGCGTCACAGCTCCGACCGCTGGAGGACCCCGTGGAGATCGTCGTCACCGCGCGCCACACCGAAGTGCCCGCAGACTTCCGCCGCCACATGGCCGAGAAGCTCGCCAAGGTCGAGCAGCTGGCGCCCCGGGCGCACCGCCTGGAGGCGGCCGTCAGCCACGAGCCCAACCGGCGCCAGGCCGACGCGTGCGAGCGCATCGAGCTCACCCTGCGCGGCAAGGGCCCCGTGGTGCGCGCGGAGGCGAGCGCGGCCGACCTGCCCAGCGCCCTGGACCAGGCGGTCGACCGGCTGATGGAGCGGCTGCGGCGGGCCGCCGACCGGCGCAAGGTGCACCACGGGCGGCACGGGCTGCCCAGCGTCCGGGTGGGGGCGACCGGGCTGCCCGCCTCCGCCGACGGCACCGCGGCCGCGCCGCTCGACGGCGACGGGGCCGTCCCCGAGCCGGGGGCCGCGGAGGCCGCCGTCGTCGCCGTGAGCACCGACCCCGACGCCGCGGTGGTGCGCACCGAGTACGCCCTGGGGGAGTCGCCCGTCGTCATCCGCGACAAGGTGCACGTCGCGGTGCCGATGAGCCTGGACGACGCCCTCGCCGAGATGGAGCTCGTCGGCCACGACTTCTTCCTCTTCGTCGACGTCACCACCGGCTGCCCGTCGGTGGCCTACCGCCGGCACGGCTACAGCTACGGCGTCATCCGGCTGGCCGGCGACCTCGAGCACGCCGAGCGGGTGTGCCGCACGGTGGCCCGGTCGGCGGCGTCCCCGGCAGCGTCGTCGGCACCGGAGCGCGCCGAGGAGCAGCAGTCGAGCGCGGCGGCGCCCGTGCCCTCGCTGTGACCCCCGTCGGGCCCGCCACCGCACCCCGGGGCGCGGTGGCGACGGGGCCGGTCCCGGCTCTCCGGGATGGGGACCGCCGGAGCAGCGGTGGCGGTACCGTTGGTGACGCTGCGCGGCGATCCGGCGGCGGTGCGTGTCAGGCAGAGGAGCATCACCGGTGGTCGACAGCGGCGGGAGCACGGGCGGGCGCCCGCGCTCTGCCGCACCCCCGTCGGTCGGCTCGTCGGGGCGGCCGTTGACCGGCGGCCCCGGGCGGCTGTCGGTGACCACCGGCGACGGCCTGACCGTCCAGCTGGGCGACGACGCCGAGGCGCCGGACGGGGCGGAGGGCCCCGTGCGGGTGCTGGTCGTCGACGACCACGTGCTCTACCGCCGCGGCCTGGAGATGGTGCTGTCCTCCGAGGACGACATCGAGATCGTCGGCGAGGCCTCCGACGGCGTCGACGCCATCGGCAAGGCCGAGGAGCTGCTGCCCGACGTCGTCCTGCTCGACGTGCGGATGCCGCGGCGCACCGGCATCCAGGCCTGCTCGGAGATCAAGCGGGTCTCGCCCGGCTCGAAGATCGTCATGCTGACGATGAGCGACGAGGAGAGCGACCTCTTCGAGGCCGTGCGGGCCGGCGCCAACGGCTACCTCGTCAAGGACGTGCCGGGCGAGGAGATCGCCGACGGGCTGCGCGCGGTGATGGGCGGCCAGTCGCTGATCAGCCCGTCGATGGCCGGGGCGCTGCTCACCGAGTTCGCCTCGCTGTCGCGGCGCACCGAGGAGCGGACCAGCGTGCCCGTCCCGAAGCTCACCCCGCGCGAGGTGCAGGTGCTGCGGCTGGTGGCCCGGGGCATGTACAACAAGGACATCGCCACGGAGCTCTTCATCAGCGAGAACACGGTGAAGAACCACGTGCGCAACATCCTCGAGAAGCTCCAGCTCCACTCGCGCATGGAGGCCGTCATGTACGCCGTCCGGGAGCGCATCCTCGACCCGACGTGAGCGGGCCGGAGCGGCTGAGCCTCGCGCGGGCGCGCCGGCTGGCGCTCGCGGCGCAGGGCTTCGCGGCGCCCCGGCCCGCGGGCCCGGTCACCCTGGGGCACCTCTCGCGCCTGCTCGAGCGGCTCTCGCTGCTGCAGATCGACAGCATCACCGTGCTGGCGCGCAGCCACTACCTGCCCGTGCTGGCCCGGCTGGGCCCGTACGACCGGGCCCTGCTGGAGCGGGCGAGCGGGCGGGCGCCGCGCCGGATGGTCGAGTACTGGGCGCACGAGGCCAGCTACGTGCCGCCGGAGGTGCACCGCCTGCTGCGGTGGCGGATGGCGCGGCACGCGGACGAGGCGTGGGGCTCGATGACGGGGGTGGCCCGCGAGGCGCCCGCGCTGGTCGAGGCCGTGCTCGCCCACGTGGCGGCGCACGGGCCGCGGACGGCGCGCGAGGTGGAGGCAGCGGTCGCCCCGCGGGCCGCGGGCCCCGCGCGGGGGTCGTGGTGGGACTGGTCGAGCGTCAAGGCCGCGTGCGAGCACCTGTTCTGGGCCGGCCGGCTGACCGCGGCGGGGCGGACGCCCTCGTTCGAGCGGCGCTACGACCTCCCCGCCCGGGTGCTGCCCCCCGCGGTGGCGACCGCGCCCGACCCCGAGCCGGACCAGGCCCGGCGCGAGCTGGTGCTGCGCTCGGCCCGCGCCCTCGGGGTGGCCACCGAGCCCCACCTGCGCGACTACTTCCGCCTGGCCCCGGCGGAGAGCCGGCGCGCCGTGGCCGAGCTGGTCGAGGAGGGGCGCCTGCTGCCGGTGGCCGTGGACGGCTGGGCCGCGCCGGCGTACGCCCTCCCGGGCGCGGTGGTGCCCCGGAGCGTGGGCGCGCGGGCGCTGCTCTCGCCGTTCGACTCGCTGGTCTTCCACCGCCCCCGGACGGAGGAGCTGTTCGGGGTGCGGCACCGGCTGGAGGTGTACGTGCCCGCGCCGGCCAGGGTGCACGGCTACTACGTCCTGCTCCTGCTGCTGGGGGAGCGGCTGGCGGCGCGGGTGGACCTCAAGGCCGACCGGCCGGCGGGGCGCCTGCTCGTGCGGGCGGCCTGGGAGGTGCCGGCCCCGGGGGTGGGGCAGCACGGCGTCGCCCGGGAGCTGGCCGAGGAGCTGGAGGTGCTGGCGGCCTGGCTCGGTCTCGAGCGGGTGGAGGTGGAGCCCCGCGGCGACCTGGCCGCGGCGCTCGCCCGCGCGGTGGCCGGGCGCTGACGCGCGGGGCCCCTTCCGACGTGACCGCGGCCACGTCCGAGGGGGTGGAGAGCACCCCGAGAGCTGTTGTAGTCTTCTTCCACCGCCGCAAGGAACTGGTGAGGCCGAGCGCCTTGACCCGGAACTCGCGGATGGTTACGGTAGGGAAGTTGCCCCACGAACAGCCGAAAGGCTCAGTAGCGGTGTGTGTCTGTTCTTTGAGAACTCAACAGTGTGCATTGGTCAGTGCCGTGCAGTGTCTGCATCCTTTTTGTGGGGTGTGGTGTTGTGTGGCTGATGGATTGTTCGGACAACAGGGTAATGCCTGTGTTCGGGTCTGTTGGCTGGGATTGTTCTTGTTGGAGAGTTTGATCCTGGCTCAGGACGAACGCTGGCGGCGTGCTTAACACATGCAAGTCGAACGGACTGCTCAGCTTGCTGAGTGGTCAGTGGCGAACGGGTGAGTAACACGTGAGCAACCTGCCCCTGACTCTGGGATAACTCCGGGAAACCGGGGCTAATACCGGATACGACATCGCCTCGCATGGGGTGGTGTGGAAAGGGTCTACTGGTTGGGGATGGGCTCGCGGCCTATCAGCTTGTTGGTGGGGTGATGGCTCACCAAGGCGACGACGGGTAGCCGGCCTGAGAGGGTGACCGGCCACACTGGGACTGAGACACGGCCCAGACTCCTACGGGAGGCAGCAGTGGGGAATATTGCGCAATGGGCGGAAGCCTGACGCAGCG
>CADCUY010000544.1 GCA_902806005.1 uncultured Quadrisphaera sp.
CTGACAGCTGGGCTGCCGCCCGCCGGCCGACGGCCCGCCAGAAGCCCACCCCCCAGCCGACGTGCATCACGGCGAACGCCGGGGCGACGTAGGGCCTGGCGGCGGGGTCGACCGTCCGGGCGGTGCGGACCGAGACGGTGCCGAGGGCGAGCAGGTACGGGGCCGCCGCCACCAGGGCGCGCCCGGGCCGGCCGGCGAGCAGCAGGGCGGCCGCGGCGCCCAGCTCGACCACGAGGGCGGGGGGCGCCAGGTGGCGCAGGCTGATCGAGCGCGGGTGCTTGGCCAGCACGTTCACCCGGCCCCCCGCGTAGCGCTGGTACTGCTTCGCGAGCGCACCGATGGACTGCCGGCACTCCCAGTCGATGTGGATCGCCGGGTCGAACAGGATGGTGTGGCCCGCCTGGCGCAGCCGGTAGTCGAACTCGAAGTCCTGGGCGACGCGGAAGCGCTCGTCCCAGCCGCCCAGGGAGCGCAGCAGGGCCACGGGGTAGGCGCCGAACGGGACGTGCTCGACCTCGCTCACCTCCGTGCCCCAGTGGTAGCTCGAGCTGCCGACGCCGAACCGGGAGGACATCGCCGCGGCGATCGCGCGGCCGGCGGGGGTGCGGCCCACGCCGTCCTTGCGCCCCCCGACGGCGCCGTAGCGCCCGGTGGTCAGGTGCTCGACGTTGCGGCGCACGTAGTCGGGCGGCACCGAGGAGTGGGCGTCGACGCGGACCCACCAGACGCCCTCGGCCCGCTCCAGGGCCAGGTTCAGCGAGATCGGGATCAGCCCGGCGGGGTTCGTGATCAGCTGCACCCTCGCGTCGCGGCGGGCGCGCTCGAGGACCACCGCCGGGGTGGAGTCCTGCGAGGCGCCGTCGACGACGAGCACCTGCAGGTTCTCGTAGTCCTGCGCCAGCACCGAGTCGACGCAGGGTCCGATCGCGTCCTCCTCGTCGCGAGCGGGGATGACGACGGTGACCAGCGGGTCCGACGACGCTCCTGCCACGGCTCGCTCCGCCGCGGGGGTGCGGGTCTGGGTGGTCATCGTGGGCGGCTCCTCGTGGTCGGTGGGGGACGGGCTCGGGCGGCCCTCCGCACCTGCATCCTCCCGGTGGGGGGTCGCAGCGGCGCGGTGCACCGGCCTCGTGCCCATCCGGCCGGCCTAGCGGTGCGACGGTGCTCAGCGCCGCCGAGGACGCAGCGTAGCGACGAGCGCCCGGGCGAGCACGGCGGCGGTGACGGCCCGGCAGGCGGTGTGCGCGGCCAGGTAGCGGACCCGCGCGGCGGTCGTCGTCAGCTGCGGGTGGTGGGCGGACCGGCCGAGCTCGAGCGCCGCGGACCTGACCTCCCGCCAGACCGAGCGGACGAGGTGGAAGCGGACCCTCCGCTCGCGGCGGGCGGCGGTGGCCCGGCCCTGGGCCACCCGGCGCCACTTGCGCACCGACTCCGGCCAGCCCGACCGCGCCGGGTGGCCGACCACGGCCGCGGCGGCGTCGCGCTGCTCGCCGCCGGCGGCCGCGACCCGGCCGCCCCACTCGTGGTCGCCCCCGGAGAGCAGCTGCGGGTCGAACGGGCCCACGCTCCGGAGGGTCTCGCGCCAGGTGACCATGTTGGCCGTGGCGGCGAAGCGGTAGCGCTCGAGGTAGCGCTGCTGCGGGAAGGCCTGCACCGCCTCGAGCAGCTCGCACGCCGTGACCGGTCGCCCGTGCCGGAAGGTCAGCTCGACCGCTCCGCCCACCATCGCCGCCCGCGGGTCGCGCGCCAGCTCCGCCACCGCGGCGCTCACCCAGCCGGGCGCCGGCGCGCAGTCGGCGTCGGTGAAGGCGAGCACCTCGCCGCGGGACGCCGCGAGCCCGGTGTTGCGGGCCGCGTACGAGCCGCCCTCCGGCTCGCGCAGCAGCACGACCCCCGGGTGGCCGGCGACGACCGCGGCGACGTCCTCGGTGGAGCGGTTGTCGACCACGACGACGTCGAGCAGCTCGCGGGGGTAGTCCTGGGCCGCCAGGGCGCTCAGGCACCGGTCCAGGGCGTCCGCGCCGTCGCGGACCGGGACGACCACGCTCACCGCGGGGCGGGAGGCGGGAGATGACGGCTGCACGGGGTCGCATGGTGCCACGCGGGCCACCACGGTGCGTCCACCGTCTCCGTCAGTCGGGTGAGCGGCCCGGGTGCGCGACCCTGCTGCCCGGTCGCGAGGAGCCCCCCGGCGGCGTGCGCGGGTACGGTGCGGACGCCGAGGACGTCGCGGGCCAGGGCCGCGGCGGCGTCCACCACCGAGAGGAACAGCCCATGACCGCTGCCCCATCCCCCCGGCGCCCACCGCGCGCGACGCCGCTGGGCGTCGTGCGGCGGTCCGCCGCGGCCTGGCGGCGCCTGTCCCCCTTCTTCGGCGCCTCGCGCGGGATGCTCGCCCTGACCGCCGCCGGCTCGGTGGTCGCGGGCCTGGTCGAGGCCGCGCTGCTCGTGCTCATCGCCTCGGTGGCCCAGGCGCTCTCGGCAGGGGCCACCGCCGTCGACACGATGCTGGGCCCCGTGCCCGTGCGCGCCTCGCTGACCACCCTGATCAACGTGGGCATCGGCCTGGCGCTGCTGCGCACCGCCGTGCAGCTGGGCCTCGCCTACCTGCCGGCCCGGCTCAGCGCCACGGTCAACGCCACGCTGCGCCGGCGCCTGTTCACCGCCTTCACCGGCACCTCCTGGCCGGTGCAGGCGGCCGAGCGCGACGGGCACTTCCAGTCGCTGATGAACGTGCACGTCTCCAACGCCTCGTCAGCGGTGCTGACCCTGAGCGCGCTCATCACCTCGTCGCTGATGTTCCTGACCCTGCTCGGCTCCGCGTTCGCGCTCAGCGTGCCGACCGCGCTCGTCGTCATCGCCGTCTCCGCGCTCCTCTTCATCGCGCTGCTGCCGCTCTCGCGGCGGCTGCGCCGTCACGCCAAGGCGCTCAGCGCGGAGAACCTCGAGTACTCCCAGGGCATCCAGGAGGTGGTCCTCATGGCCGAGGAGACCCAGGTCTTCGGGTCCTCCCCGGCGTACCGCGCGAACATGGACGCCCTCATCGAGCGGGTGCGCGTGCCGCTGCAGCGGACCCGCTTCCTCGGCCGGGCGGTGCCCAACATGTACCAGAGCGCCGCCTTCACGCTCCTGGTGCTCGCCCTGGGCGCCCTGGTCTGGACCGGGGCCACGACCGGCGTCGCGGAGCTCGGGGCGGTCGTCCTGCTCCTCATCCGCTCGCTGACCTTCGGCCAGGGCATCCAGCAGTCGCTGACCAGGCTGGACGAGCTGATCCCCTTCATGCACCGGCTCCGCGACGCGATGGACCACTACGCGGCGAACCCGCGCCAGGACGGCGAGGAGCCGCTGGGACGGGTGGAGCGGCTCGGCATGCGCGACGTGCACTACTCCTACGCCGCGGGGGTCGAGGTGCTCAAGGACATCACCTTCGAGGTGCGCCGCGGCGAGGCGCTCGGCATCGTCGGACCCTCCGGGGCCGGCAAGTCGTCGCTGGTGCAGCTGCTGCTGCGCCTGCGGGTGCCCGACCGGGGGTCGCTGGCCGTCAACGGGCAGGACGCCCGCACGGTCCGGCGCGACGACTGGCAGGCCCGGGTGGCCTACGTCCCGCAGACCGCGCAGCTGGTGCACGGCACCGTCGCGGACAACATCCGCTTCTACCGCACGGGCCTGTCCGACGAGGCCGTCGAGGCGGCGGCGCGGCGCGCCCACATCCACGACGACATCGTCTCCTGGCCCCAGGGGTACCGGACGGTGGTGGGGCAGCGGGCCTCGGCGGTCTCCGGGGGCCAGCGGCAGCGCCTGTGCCTGGCCCGCGCCCTGGTCGGCGACCCCGACGTGCTGATCCTGGACGAGCCCACCAGCGCGCTGGACGTGAAGTCGGAGGAGCTGGTGCAGGAGTCGCTGCAGGAGCTCAAGCGGGAGGTCGTGCTCTTCCTCGTCGCCCACCGCCTCT
>CADCUY010000545.1 GCA_902806005.1 uncultured Quadrisphaera sp.
ATGGCCGCCGCGTTCCTGAGCCCGCCCGCTGTCACGCCGGTGCCCGTCGACGTCTACGACACCACCCTGCGCGACGGCGCGCAGCAGGAGGGCCTCTCCCTGTCGGTGGCCGACAAGCTGCACATCGCGGCGCTGCTGGCCGAGCTGGGCGTCGGCTACGTCGAGGGCGGCTGGCCGGGCGCGATCCCCAAGGACACGGAGTTCTTCGCCCGGGCGAGGACCGAGCTCGACCTCGGCGCGACCCAGCTGGTGGCCTTCGGCGCCACCCGGCGCGCCGGCTCCACCGCGGCCGACGACCCGCAGGTGCAGGCCCTGCTCGACGCCGGGACGCCCGTGGTCACCCTGGTCGCCAAGAGCCACCCCCGGCACGTGGAGCTGGCCCTGCGGACCACGCCGGCCGAGAACCTGGCCATGATCGCCGACACCGTCGGGCACCTGGTGGCGGCCGGCCGGCGCGTGTTCGTCGACGCCGAGCACTTCTTCGACGGCTGGCTCGCCGACCCCGCCCACGGCCTCGAGGTCGTCCGCACCGCCGCCGCGGCGGGCGCCGAGGTGGTGGTGCTCTGCGACACCAACGGCGGCATGCTGCCGCACCAGGTGGCGGCCGCCACGGCGGAGGTCGTGGCCGCGACCACCGACCTGGGGGTCCGGATCGGCGCGCACATGCACAACGACGCCGGGTGCGCCGTGGCCAACTCGCTGGCCGCGGTGCAGGCGGGCGCCACCCAGGTGCAGGGCTGCGTCAACGGCTACGGCGAGCGCACCGGCAACGCCGACCTCATCACCGTGGTCGCCGACCTGGTGCTCAAGATGGACCGCCCGGTGCTCGCCCGCGAGCGCCTGCGCGAGGCGACCCGGATCGCGCACCAGGTCAGCGAGACGACCAACGTCGCGGCCTACGGGCGCTCGCCGTACGTCGGGGCCAGCGCCTTCGCGCACAAGGCGGGCCTGCACGCCTCGGCGATCCGCGTCGACCCCGACCTCTACCAGCACACCGACCCGGCGCTGGTCGGCAACGACATGCGGATGCTCGTCTCCGACATGGCCGGGCGCGCCAGCATCGAGCTCAAGGGCCGCGAGCTGGGCTTCGACCTGGCGGGCGACGCCGACGCGCTCGGCCTGGTCGTGGCCCGGGTCAAGGAGCTGGAGCGGCAGGGCTGGACCTTCGAGGCCGCCGACGCCTCGTTCGCCCTGCTGCTGCACGAGCTGGTCGGCGGCGGCCGCCCGTCGTACTTCGAGGTGGAGAGCTGGCGCGCGCTGATCGAGCACCCGGCGGGGGGCAGCCCGTCCTCGGAGGCGACGGTCAAGCTGCTCGCCGGGGGAGCGCGGGTGGTGTGCACCGGTGAGGGCAACGGGCCGGTGAACGCGCTGGACGCCGCCCTGCGGCAGGCGCTGCTGCCCGCCTACCCGGAGCTGAAGGACCTCGAGCTGACCGACTTCCGCTCCAGGATCCTCGACGCCGGGCACGGCACCGACGCCACGACGCGGGTGCTCATCGACACCACCGACGGGCGGCACACCTGGACGACGGTGGGCGTGGCGCCCAACCTCGTCGAGTCCTCGTGGCAGGCGCTGACCGACGGCATCACCTACGGGCTGCTGCGGGCCGGGGTCCGCACCCGCTGAGGGGCCCTCAGCGGGTGCCCTCGACCTGGCGCTGGATCGACGCCGAGGTCGCTGCGGTCGTCGTCGACCGCTCGTCGGTGCACGCCACTGCGTGCTCCTCGCCGCTCGGTGCGGCGGCGCGGGCGCTCGACCGTGCGCCGGCCCGGCGGGCGGGCAGCGGCGGCCGGGCGATGAGTTGCGGGTGGGTCGGCGGTCTGCAGGGTGCGGGGCGACGGCCCCCGCGCACGGACCACCGCGACACCAGGAGGACCCCATGGCCCAGACCGCGCTCGCCGCGACCCCTCACCCGCCGACGACGACCCGGCGGGGCACCAGGACGGGGGCGGTGCTGTCCGGGCTGGTCGCCGCGTTCCTGCTCCTCGACGGGGTGGCGCACCTGCTGCGGCCGGAGGTGGTGCTCGACGCCACGGCCGCGCTCGGCTTCACCGCCGGGGCCGCGGTGGTCATGGGGGTCGTGCAGCTGGTCTGCCTGGCCCTGTACGTGGTGCCGCGCACCGCGGTGCTCGGTGCGGTGCTGCTGACCGGCTACCTCGGGGGAGCGGTCGCCGCGCAGCTGCGCATCGAGGCGCCGCTGGGCTCGACGCTGCTGTTCCCGGTCTACGTCGGGGTGGCGCTGTGGGCTGGCCTGTGGCTGCGCGACGCCCGGGTGCGGGGGCTGCTCGCCCCCCGGTGACCACGGGGTGGGCCGCTCCGGCGGGTCACCGCCCGGGGGACCGGCCGTGGGCCAGGGTGCGCTCGGCGAGGTCGCGCAGCGGCCCGGTGACGGCGCGGTCGGGCAGGACGGCGCGGTGGTCGCCCAGCTCGATGGTCCAGGTGAACGCGTCGCGCGCCCGGCCCGGTGCGGGCGGCTCCGGCAGCGGCACCGCGCGGTCGGCCAGCGAGAGCCACGGCGCGGGGTCGTCGAGCCCGTCCGTGTCGACCTCGGCACGGCGCACCATCCCGGCCACGCCGCCGCTGCGGCTCACCGCGATCCTCACCGGCCCGACCTCCCTCGCCTCCGCCGCGCCGGGCACCCGCCCGGTCCGGCTCACCGGTCCGGCTCCACGCCCACGCCGGCCCAGCCGGACGCTACCGCGTCCACCTCCTCCGAGCCCGCGCCGAAGCGGGCCTCCGCCGCGGCCAGGGTGGTGGCGGCGAACGCGGCGAAGTCGGCCTCCCGCGAGAGGCCGGGGTCGCGCAGCGCGTCGTACCAGACGAGCCCGGCCCGCTCCCACGCGAAGCCGCCGAGGGCGGTGGCCGCGAGGTGGAAGGCCCGGTTGGGGATGCCGGAGTTCAGGTGCACCCCGCCGTCGTCCTCGTCGGTGACCACGTAGTCGTCGTAGTGCGCCGGCTGGGGGTCGCGGCCGAGCAGCGGGTCGTCGTAGGCGGTGCCCGGTGCGGCCATGGACCGCAGGGCCACCCCGTCGATCCCCGGCTGGAACAGCCCCGCGCCGATCAGCCAGGTCGCCTCCTCGGCGCGCTGGCGCGCCGCGTGCTGCTCCACCAGGGCGCCCACCACGTCGGCGACGTGCTCGTTCAGCGCTCCCGGCTGGCCGCGGTACACCAGGTCGGCGGTGTACTGCACGACCCCGTGGGCCAGCTCGTGGCCGATCACGCTGACCGAGGCGGTGAACCGGCCGAAGACCTGCCCGTCCCCGTCGCCGAAGACCATGCGCTCGCCGTCCCAGAACGCGTTGTCGTACCGGTCGCCGTAGTGCACCGTCGCCGGCAGGGGGCGGCCGGCGTCGTCGAGGGAGTCGCGCTCGAAGGCCTCGAACAGCATCGTCCAGGTGGCCCCCAGGCCGTCGTAGGCCTCGTCCACGGCCACGTCGCCGCTGGGCGGGTCGCCCTCGCGCCGCGCCGTGCGGCCGGGCAGGTCGGTGCCGCCCTGGGCGTCGTCGACCGTGCGCTGCGGGCCCGGCTCGGGGCGGCCGATGCGGGCCCGGGCGCGCTCGGGGCGCTCGGCGCGCAGACGCACGTCGGTGGCCAGCGTCCGGGTGGCGAGCGCCGCGACGTCGCCCTCCAGCGGGACGCCGGCCTCGACGAGCCGCGACAGCAGGTAGGGCGGGACGATCGAGCACCGGGGGGCCATGGGACGACGGTGCCACCGAGCACCGACACCCGCCGGGCGAGGGCTCGCCCGCACGGGTGGTCGCGGCCGCGCGGCGTGCAGCGGTGCGCGCGGCGCCCCGATGGGACGGGATGGACCACGACGCCCTCCCCGCGGCCGGTCTCGCAGCCCGGCTCGAGCGGGTCGCCGAGGCGGTCGACGGCGGCGCGGGGGGGCCCGGGCACGCGGCGGCCGTCGCCCGCTGCGCCCGTGAGCTCGCCGCGGCGGTCGGCCTCG
>CADCUY010000546.1 GCA_902806005.1 uncultured Quadrisphaera sp.
AGCGCGGCCACGGCGGCGGCCTGCGAGGGCTGGGCGGGGTCGGGCCGGTAGCTGGCGAAGCTGGCCTCGGCGAAGTGCGGCGGAGGCACCAGGTCGGCCAGCAGCCGGTCGGGGCCCGGGGCGGGCGAGCGCTCGACGAGGGAGGCCGCTCCCGGCGCGCGCGCCGTCCCGGCGGAGGGCGAGGCGGTCACGCGGGAAGGGTAGGCGCAGGTCAGGGGCCCCGGCGCGGGGGCGGTGCGCGGCACCGGGGTGGCCCGGCGCGATCGCGATGCCCTACCCTGCGAGCGCCCGACCATCACGAGCGGCCGAGAGACCTGGCTCGACGACGCCGCAGCAACCACACCGGTCCACGCCGGTGCAGGTGCTCCTGCCAGGTGCGATGACGACAGCCGGCCGCCCTGGCCCGCCCGACCCCTGGAGAGACCTGTGCCCGCACCCCTGGACACCGCCGAGCGCTTCGCCGCCTACGCCCACCCCGAGCGGCTGGTGAGCACCGCGTGGCTGGCCGAGCACCTCGGCGAGCCCGGCCTCGTCGTCGTCGAGTCCGACGAGGACGTGCTGCTGTACGAGACCGGCCACATCCCCGGCGCGGTCAAGGTCGACTGGCACGTCGACCTGAACCACCCGGTGACCCGCGACTACGTCGACGGCGAGGCGTTCGCCGCGCTGATGGGCTCGCGCGGGATCAGCCGCGACACGACGATCGTCGTCTACGGCGACAAGAACAACTGGTGGGCGGCCTACGCCCTGTGGGTGTTCTCGCTGTTCGGCCACGAGGACGTGCGCCTGCTCGACGGCGGCCGCGCCGCCTGGGAGGCCGAGGGCCGCGAGTACACCACCGAGGCGCCCACCCCGGCCCCCGCGGACTACCCGGTGGTCGAGCGCGACGACTCGGTGCTGCGCGCCTACCGCGACGACGTCCTCGCCTTCCTCGGCGGCCAGCTGGTCGACGTCCGCTCCCCCGAGGAGTACACCGGCGCCCGCACCACCGCCCCGGCCTACCCCGAGGAGGGCGCGCTGCGCGCCGGCCACATCCCCGGGGCCCAGTCGGTGCCGTGGGCGCGCGCGGTGGCCGAGGACGGCCGGTTCAAGCCCCGCGCGGAGCTCGAGGCGGTCTACCAGGGCGAGAAGGGCTTCTCCCCCGAGGCGGCGACCATCGCCTACTGCCGGATCGGCGAGCGCAGCAGCCACACCTGGTTCGTGCTGCACCACCTGCTGGGCTTCGACGACGTCAAGAACTACGACGGCTCCTGGACGGAGTGGGGCAGCGCGGTGCGCGTGCCGATCGTCACCGGCGCGGAGCCGGGCGCGGTCCCCGCGCGGTGAGCGGCGTCGGCGCCCCGCGCCGTCGGCCGGGCGGCCGCCCGGTGGGAGGATGGCGGGCATGACCGAGCACCTGATGACGTCGGCCCCCGGGGCGGGCGACGCGCCCTCGCCGGGCGAGGGCCTGCCGCCGGCGCTGGCGGAGATCGTCGAGGAGTTCGACGCGGTGCCCGAGCGGGACCGGCTGCAGCTGCTGCTGGAGTTCAGCCGGTCGCTGCCGGCGCTGCCCGAGCGGTACGCGGCGCACCCGGAGCTGCTGGAGCCGGTGCCCGAGTGCCAGTCGCCGGTGTTCCTGGTGACCGAGGTCGCGGACGCCGCGGACGACCCGGAGCGGACGGTGCACCTGCACTTCTCCGCGCCGCCGGAGGCCCCGACCACGCGGGGCTTCGCCAGCATCCTGCGCGAGGGCCTCGACGGGCTGCCCGCGCAGACGATCGTCGACCTGCCGGACGACGTGTGCTCGCGCCTCGGCCTCGACCAGGTGGTGAGCAGGCTGCGGATGCGCGGGATGCTCGGCATGCTCGGGCGCATCAAGCGCCAGGTGGGCGAGTCGCTCGCCGCCTGAGCCCGGAGCTGGGTCCGGCGACCGGAGGGCGGAGGTGACGGGTGGGCGCTGAGGCGGACCCGCGGGTGTCGGCGGTCGAGCAGGACTACCTCAAGGCCGTCTACACGGCCTCCGAGTGGTCCGACGACCCCGTGACCACCACGTCCCTCGCGCAGCGCCTCGGCGCGGCGCCCTCCACGGTCTCGGAGACCGTGGCCCGGCTGGCCCGGCGCGGGCTGGTGGTGCACGAGCGGTACCGCCCGGTGCGGCTGACCGAGCGGGGCGAGGCCGAGGCCCTGCGCACCGTGCGCCGGCACCGGCTGCTCGAGACCTACCTGGTGACCGAGCTGGGCTTCACCTGGGACGAGGTGCACGTGGAGGCCGAGGTGCTCGAGCACGCGGTCTCCGACGTGCTGCTGGCGCGGATGGACGCCAAGCTCGGCCACCCCCGGCGCGACCCGCACGGCGACCCGATCCCCTCGGCCGACGGCGCGGTGGAGCTGCCGAGGGCCCGGCTGCTGACCACCTTCGCCGTCGGCGAGCGCGGGGTGGTGGCGCGGGTCTCCGACGTCGAGCCCGAGCTGCTGCGCTGGTGCAGCGAGGTGGGCCTCGGGCTGGACGCCGAGGTGGCGGTGGTCGACCGCAAGCCGTACGCCGGCACGACCACGGTCACCACGTCCGGCAGCGGCGGCGACCGGCGCACGGTCGAGGTCGGTGACCTGGCCGCAGCGGCGGTGCACCTGCTGCCGGCGCCGGCCGGCTCGCCCGCGGGGGGCGCGCCGTGACGCCGGAGGACCGCAGCACGCCGGAGGACCGCCGCCGGGTCTCCCCGGTGCTCTTCGTCGTCGTCGGTGCGGTCTTCGCGCTGGTCAGCGTCCTCGACGACCTGGAGCCGGCGGCCCGGCTGTTCGGCGTCGCCGCGGGCGCGGTGGTGGCCGGCTACGGCGTGCTGCGCCTGCGTGCCGAGCGCCGCCGGCCGCCGGACGACGGCGCGGGCCCGCCCCCGGCCTGAGGGGTCGGCGCTACAGGTGGTCGAGCAGGAACCGCGCCACCTCGCGCTCCCACCGCTCGGAGTCGACGTTCCACTCCTTGCAGTGCCGGGCCCCGGTGAACTCCACCAGGGTCACCAGGTCGGGCCGCTTGGCCGCCAGCTCCCGGGAGGGACCCACGGGCACGTACTCGTCGTCGGCCGAGTGCACCAGCAGCACGGGCACCGAGAGCTCGTCGGCGCGGGTCACCCAGTCGAGGCGGCGCAGGTCGACCGGGCCGTCGACGCCGACGAGCTGGCGGGCGGCCGGGGAGCCCAGCATCCCCAGCCCGTAGCGGCCCACCCCGCGCGGCACCCGGTTCAGCCGGGCGTGGTGGTCGAGCACGTGCTGCCAGTCGACCACGGGCGCGTCGAGCACCACGGCCCGCACGCTGGACGCCGTCCAGCTGCGCGCCAGGTGCTGCAGCGCGATGGCGCCGCCCATGGACCAGCCGAACAGCACCACCTCGCGGGCCCCGGAGCGCAGCGCGTGCAGCACCGCGGCCTCGACGTCGACCCACTCGGTGTCGCCCAGGCCGTACGCGCCGGCCGGGCTGGCGGGGGCGTCGCCGTCGTTGCGGTAGCTGGGCACCAGCGCGGTCACCCCGAGGCGCTGCAGCAGCGGCAGGGCGCGCAGGCACTCCTCGCGGGTGGCGCCGCGACCGTGCACCAGCACCGCCCAGGTCCGTCCCGCGGCCCGCTCCGGGCCGTCGCCGACCCCGACGCCGGTGGGGTCCGCGGGGCGGGGGGCGGGGACGGACCACGCGGGCAGCGGTCCGACGTCCGAGGCGATCTCGACGTCCTCGTGCGGCAGCCCCAGCGCCGACGTCGGGTCGCCGGTGAAGTACTCCCCGCTCCACCGGGCCGGGCCGGGGGCCAAGGTGCCGGCGTCGACCGCGAGGACCTCGCGGGTCACGGTGCCGGCGCGGGCGTCGCGCCCGCGGACCTCGCCGACCCGCGCGTGGCCGGTGCCGGCGGCGAGGCCGAGGCCGTAGCGCCCGGGCACGACGGTGTCGGGGGTGGCGCGCAGCACCACCTCGCCGTCGGCCACGGCC
>CADCUY010000547.1 GCA_902806005.1 uncultured Quadrisphaera sp.
ACCCGGCGCGGCCCCGGCGGCGCGGCGCCCGCGGGCCGCCGGCCGGCGCGCACGGCGTCGACCGTGAACACCACCAGCGCCAGCCAGACCAGCCCGAACCCCACCCACCGCGGGCCGGGCACCACCTCGCCGATCACCAGCACCCCGAGCACCAGCTGCAGGGTGGGCGTGAGGTACTGCAGCATCCCCACCGCGGTCAGCGACAGCCGGCGGGCGGAGGCCCCGAAGAGCAGCAGCGGCACCGCGGTGACCACCCCGGCGCTGGCCATCAGCAGCGCGTGGCCCGGGCCCTCCGTGCCGAAGGTCGCCCGCCCGGTCACCGCGAGCCACACCACCACGGCCGCGGCCAGAGGGGCCAGCAGCGCCGTCTCGACGGTCAGCCCCGCGAGCGCGCTGACCCCGCGACCGATCCGCTTCTTGGCCAGCCCGTACAGCGCGAAGCTCACCGCCAGGCTCAGGCCGAGCAGCGGCGGCGCGCCGACCTCCACGGTCAGCAGCACGACGGCCAGGGCCCCGAGGACCAGGGCCACCACCTGGAGGGCGCGCAGCCGCTCGCGCAGCAGCACCACGGCCAGCAGCACCGAGACCAGGGGCGTGGCGTAGTAGCCCAGCGACGCCTCCACCGGGCGCGCGGTGAGGCTCAGGTGGATGAACACCAGCCAGTTCGCCCCGATCAGCGCGGCGGCCACCCCGAGGAGGCCGAGGTCGCGCGGGCGCCGGGCCAGGGCGCGCAGCTCGGTGGCGACCGTGGGCCGGCCCCGGCGGCGCTGCGCGAGCGAGAGCGCGGCCACGAGCAGCGCGCAGACCAGCAGCGACCACAGCACCCGCTGGGTCAGCACCTCCACGGCGCCGGCCGGCGCGAGCAGGGGGAAGTACAGGGGGAAGGCGCCCCAGAGCGTGTACGCGGCGAGGCCGTAGAGCAGGCCGAGGCGGTCCCTCACCGCCGCGGGGACCGGGCGCGGCGGCGCCCGAGGGCAGGGCTCAGCCCACCGTCCACGTGTCGCCCCCCGCCAGCAGCGCGGCGAGGTCGTCGTCGCTGGCCGGGCCGCCGGCGACGTCGCGCGCCTCGTCGAGCTGCTGGCGGGCGAGGTCGTCGTAGGTCGGGCGCGCCACCGAGCGGAAGATGCCGACCGGCACGTGGGCCATGCTCACGTCGTCCAGGCGCGAGAGCGCGAACGCCGCCGAGGGGTCGTCGGCGCCGGCGTCGTGCACCAGCACCTCGCGGCCGGCCTCCGCCGCCGCGGCGGCGTCGAGCACCTCCACCCCGAACCCGGACGCCGAGCGCACGACCGCCTTCTGCGCGCCCTCGGCGCCGAAGAGCAGCGGCTGCCCGTCCTCCAGGCGCACCAGCCGGCCCACCGACTCGTCGCGGTCCTTCAGCACGTCGAACGCGCCGTCGTTGAAGATCGGGCAGTTCTGGTAGATCTCCACCAGCGAGGTGCCGCGGTGCTCGGCGGCGGCGCGCAGCACCGAGGTCAGGTGCTTGCGGTCGGAGTCCAGGGTGCGCGCGACGAACGTCGCCTCCGCGCCGAGGGCCAGCGACACCGGGTTGAACGGGGCGTCGAGGGAGCCGGCGGGGGTCGACTTGGTGACCTTGCCGGTCTCGGAGGTGGGGGAGTACTGGCCCTTGGTCAGCCCGTAGATGCGGTTGTTGAACAGCAGCACCGTCATGTTGACGTTGCGGCGCATGGCGTGGATCAGGTGGTTGCCGCCGATGCTCAGCGCGTCGCCGTCGCCGGTCACCACCCACACCGACAGGTCGGAGCGCGAGGTCGCCAGGCCGGTGGCGATCGCCGGCGCCCGCCCGTGGATCGAGTGCATGCCGAACGTGTCGAGGTAGTACGGGAACCGCGAGGAGCACCCGATGCCGGAGATGAAGACGACGTTCTCGCGGCGCAGGCCCAGCTCGGGCAGGAAGCCCTGGACGGCGGCGAGCACCGCGTAGTCGCCGCACCCGGGGCACCAGCGCACCTCCTGGGCGGAGGTGAAGTCCTTCTTGCCCAGGGCGACGCCCTCGGGCAGGGCGGGCACGCCGTCGAGCCCGGAGCCGCCGCTCCGGGCTGCCGGCATGCCGAGGGGGACGGTGGCGGTCATCGGGCCTCTCCGTGGACGGCGCGCGCCTCGTGGTGGCTGCGGGCGGGGGCGTGGTGCAGGGCGCTGATCGCCTCGACGAGCTCGGTGGAGGTGAACGGCAGGCCGCGCACCTGGTTGCAGCTGGTGACGTCGGCCAGGTAGCGGCCCCGCAGCAGCAGGGCGAGCTGGCCGAGGTTCATCTCGGGGACGAGCACCTTGGGGTAGCGGCGCAGGACCTCCCCGAGATTCCCGGGCAGCGGGTTGATGTGGCGCAGGTGGGTCTGCGCGACGCTCAGGCCCTGCTTGCGGGCCGCCCGCACGGCGGCGGTGATCGGGCCGTAGGTCGAGCCCCAGCCGAGCACGAGCACCTCTGAGCGGCTGTCCTGGGGACCGCCGCGGGTCGCCGTCGGGTCGTCGACCTCGATGTCGGGCACCGCCACGCCCTTCACCTTCGCCCGGCGCAGCCGCACCATCCGGTCGTGGTTGGCGGGGTCGTAGGAGATGTCGCCGGTGACGTCGGCCTTCTCCAGCCCGCCCACCCGGTGCTCCAGGCCGGCGGTGCCGGGCACCGCCCACGGGCGGGCCAGGGTCTCGGCGTCGCGCAGGTAGGGCCGGAACGCGGGCGTCACGCCGTCGGCCTCGGCGCCGTTGGGCTCGGTGGCGAAGCCGGGGTCGACCGCGGGCAGGTCGTCGACGCGCGGCAGCTTCCACGGCTCGGAGCCGTTGGCCAGGTACCCGTCGGAGAGCAGCACCACGGGGGTCCGGTAGGTCACGGCGATCCGCACCGCGTCGACCGCGGCGTCGAAGCAGTCGGTCGGCGTGGACGGCGCGACCACGGGCACCGGCGACTCCCCGTTGCGCCCGTACATCGCCTGCAGCAGGTCGGACTGCTCGGTCTTGGTCGGCAGCCCCGTCGACGGGCCGCCGCGCTGCACGTCGACGATCACCAGCGGCAGCTCGAGCATCACCGCGAGGCCGATGGTCTCGGCCTTCAGCGCCAGGCCCGGGCCGGACGTGCTGGTGATGCCCAGCGAGCCGCCGAAGCTGGCGCCCAGGGCCGCGCCGACGCCGGCGATCTCGTCCTCGGCCTGGATGGTGGTGACGCCGAAGCGCTTGAGCCCCGAGAGGGTGTGGAGGATGTCCGAGGCCGGGGTGATCGGGTAGGAGCCGAGCACGATCGGCAGCCCGGCGCGGTGCGCGGCGGCCACCAGCCCGTAGGCCAGCGCGGTGTTGCCGGTGACGTTGCGGTAGGTGCCCTTCTCGGCGGGCGCGGGCGGCACGGTGAACCGGACGGCGAAGCCCTCCGTGGTCTCGCCGAAGGCCCACCCGGCGCGGAACGCGCGCAGGTTGGCCTCGAGCACCGTGGCCCGCTTGCCGAACTTGGCCTTCAGGAACCGCTCGGTCGCGGCGGTGGGCCGGTCGTACAGCCACGACAGCAGCCCGAGGGCGAACATGTTCTTGCTGCGCTCGGCGTCCTTGCGCGAGAGGTCGAGGCCCTCGAGGGCCTTGACCGTCATCGACGTCATCGGCAGCGCGTGCACCTGGTAGCTCTCCAGGCTCCCGTCGTCCAGCGGCGAGGTGTGGTAGCCGACCTTGGCGAGGTTCCGCTTGGTGAAGTCGTCGGTGTCGACGATGAGCGTGCCGCCGCGCGGCACGTCGTGCAGGTTCGCGCGCAGCGCCGCCGGGTTCATGGCCACCAGCACGTCGGGCGCGTCGCCCGGGGTGGAGATGTCGTGGTCGGCGAAGTGCAGCTGGAAGCTGGAGACGCCGGGCAGGGTGCCGGCGGGGGCGCGGATCTCGGCCGGGAAGTTGGGCAGCGTGGCCAGGTCGTTGCCGAGGCTCGCGGTCTCGGCGGTGAACCTGTCCCCGGTCAGCTGCATGCCGTCGCCGGAGTCGCCGGCGAAGCGGATGACGACGCGGTCGAGCGTCTCGACCTGCTTGGTGGTCATGGGGTGCGACAGCTCCTGGCCTTCGGCGAGGGTGCGGGAGCCCCATCGTAGGTCGGCGGGTGCGCCGGCCCGAGCGGCGGAGGCCGTGGCGGTGCTCACGCCCCGCTCGCCCCGGCAGCGGGAACGCCGGAGGCTGGGGCGGCGTTGCACCCCTCGGAAGGTCAAGAGCAGGTCATGGGATCGTGGCCGCCGACGACCGAGCACCCCCCAGGAGGAGATCCACCGATGACCGGACAGGTCCACGGTCACCACAACGGGCTGAAGACGGCCGCCCTGTTCGGCCTGCTCGGCTCGATCGTCATCGGCGCGAGCTGGCTGCTGTTCGGCCAGAGCTCCGGCGCCCTGTTCATCGGCCTGCTGCTGTCGCTGACGATGACCGGCGTCTCGTACTGGTCGAGCGACAAGATCGCCATCAGGGCGATGCGTGCGCGGCCCGTGACCGAGCTGGAGCAGCCGGCCATGCACCGCATCGTGCGCGAGCTCTCCGACCGCGCCGGGCAGCCGATGCCGCGCCTGTACGTCTCGCCCACCCGGGCCCCGAACGCGTTCGCCACCGGCCGCAACCCGGCCAACGCGGCGGTGTGCTGCACCGAGGGGATCCTCGAGATCCTCGACGAGCGCGAGCTGCGCGGGGTGCTCGGCCACGAGCTGATGCACGTGTACAACCGCGACATCCTCACCTCCTCCATCGCCGCGGCCCTCGCCCAGGCCATCACCTTCCTGGCCTACATCGCGATGTTCTTCGGCGGCAGCAGCGAGAACCGCAACCCCGTCGCCGGGATCCTCGTGCTCTTCCTCGGCCCGGTCGCGGCCGCCGTCGTGCAGCTGGCCATCAGCCGCACCCGCGAGTACGACGCGGACGAGGACGGCGCCACCCTCACCGGCGACCCGCTCGCCCTGGCCTCGGCGCTGCGCAAGCTGGCGCACGGCACCCAGGCGGCCCCGCTGCCGCCCCAGCGCGACCTCGTCAACGCCAGCCACATGATGATCGCCAGCCCGTTCCGGGCCCAGGACGCGGCCAGGATGTTCGCCTCGCACCCGCCGATGGCCGAGCGCATCGCCCGCCTGGAGGCCATGGCCACCGGCTACCGCGGCTACTGAGACCCCTGCGCGCTCCGGGATCCGGAGTGCACCGGGGTCAGGCCGGGAGCAGCTCGTCGAGCCAGTCGCGGGCGGCCCGCCAGGACGCCGACGTCGGGTCCAGGTGGGCGAGGTGGTCCTCGTCCGGCACCTCCACCAGCTCCACGACGCCGCCCGAGGCCCGGGCCGCGCGGGCGTAGCGGCGCGACTGCTCCGGTGGCACGGTGGTGTCCCGGGCCCCGGTGACCGCCAGCACCGGCGCACCCAGCGGGGCGAGCTGCGCGGGGTCGCTCGCGGCGTACCGCTCCGGCACCTCGCCGGCCCGGCCGCCCAGCAGGTCGCGCACCGCGCCCCGCCCGAGGTCGGTGGCGTCGGCAGCGACCAGGTCGAGCACCCCCGCCTGCGCCACCACCCCCGCCGCCCGCACCCGGGCCTCGGGGTCGGCCGCGGCCCGGGCGGCGGAGCTCAGCGCCAGCTGACCCCCGGCCGAGTGGCCGACCAGGGCGACCCGGTCGAGCGGCAGGCGGTGCTGCGCGGCCACCGCCCCGAGCAGCTGCACGGCGGCCTCGGCGTCGTCGAGGGTGGCGGGCCAGCCGCCGCCCGCGCCGACCGGGCGGTAGTCGGTGTTCCACACCGCCCAGCCGGCGCCCACCAGGTCGGCGGCCACCGCGTCCTGCAGCCGCCGGTCGTAGCCCGCCCGCCAGAACCCGCCGTGCACCAGGACGGCGACCCGGCCCGGCGCCCCGGTGGGCGGCAGCCACAGGTCGCACACCTGGGCCCGGCGCCGGCCGTAGCGGTGAGGCGTGCGCACCGCCCCGACGTCCGCCGGGCGCGGCCGGCCCGCGCAGCTGACGAGCCCGCTGAGGCCGAGGGCCGCCGCGCCGCGCAGGGCCCAGCGACGGCTCACCCCGCGGGAGGTCCCGCCGGCACCGGCGCTCAGCGGTAGTTCACGAACTGCAGCGCGACGTCGAGGTCGGCGTCCTTGAGCAGGGCGATGACGGCCTGCAGGTCGTCGCGGCTCTTCGCGCTGACCCGCAGCTCGTCGCCGGTCACCTGGGTCTTGACGCCCTTCGGGCCGCCCTCGCGCACGATCTTGCCGATCCTCTTGGCGTCGTCCTGGCTCAGGCCCTCCTTCAGGGCCGAGTCCAGCCGGTACTCCTTGCCCGAGGCGCGCGGCTCGCCGGTGTCGAGCACCTTCAGCGACACGCCGCGGCGGATGAGCTTGGTCTGCAGCACGTCGAGGACGGCCATCACCCGGTCCTCGCTGTTCGCGGCGATGGCGATGCTCTCGCCGCTCCAGGCCACCGAGGCCCCGGTGCCCTTGAAGTCGTAGCGCTGGGCGATCTCCTTCGCGGCCTGGTTCAGCGCGTTGTCGACCTCCTGGCGGTCGACCTTGCTGACGACGTCGAAGGAGCTCTCGCTCGCCACGGTGTTCCTCCTCGCGGGGCTTGGTACGCTGCCCGTGCGGCAGGTTGCCCGAGCGGCCAATGGGAGCTGACTGTAAATCAGCCGGCACAGCCTTCGCAGGTTCGAATCCTGCACCTGCCACGCAGCACCACCGGCGCGCAGTGGAGCGCCGACGCCCGGCGGCGTCGGCGTGTACGCTGCTCGCGCCGCCCCGATAGCTCAGTCGGTAGAGCGTCTCCATGGTAAGGAGAAGGTCTAGGGTTCGATTCCCTATCGGGGCTCTGACGACGGCGCGGCCGCTCCCCGGCGACGGGAGGCGCCCGCGTCGTCACCCGGCGGGGTAGCTCAGGTGGTTAGAGCAAACGGCTCATAATCGTTGTGTCGCGGGTTCGAGTCCCGCCCCCGCTACGTCGCTGCGCGCCCCCGCGCGAAGCCCGCCCCCGCACGAGAGAAGGCTCGCTCCGTGGCCAAGACGACCGACGTCCGCCCCAAGATCACGCTCGCCTGCACGGAGTGCAAGGAGCGGAACTACATCACCAAGAAGAACCGGCGCAACGACCCCGACCGGCTCGAGATGAAGAAGTTCTGCCCGCGCGACCGCAAGCACACCGTGCACCGCGAGACCCGCTGAGCCCCTCCGCGAGCTGACGCCGTGCCCGTCGACCCGAGCGCGGTGGGCCGCGCCCTGCCCCCGTCGCCCGTCTACGAGGTGGGCCGCGAGGCGCTGCGCGAGTTCGCCGAGGCCACGGCTGCCGGCGCGCCGGTGCACCCCGCGCACACCGACCCCGAGGCGGCGCGCGCGCTCGGCCACCCCGACGTGATCGCCCCGCCGACCTTCGCCGTCGTCGTGGCCCAGCGCGCCGAGGCCGCCTTCGTCGCCGACCCGGCGTCGGGGGTCGACTTCGCGCGCGTGGTGCACGGCGAGCAGCGCCTCACCCACCACCGGCCGATCGTGGCCGGCGACCGCCTGGTGGCGGTGGTGCACGTCGACGCCGTCCGGGCCATGGCGGGCAACGAGCTGGTGACCCTGCGCTCCGAGATCGGCACCGAGGCCGGCGAGCGCGTCTGCACGGCCACGTCGATGCTCGTCGTGCGCGCACCGGTGGCGACCGCGGGGGAGGCGTCGTGAGCGCCCGCCCCGCGCTGGCCGACCTGGCGGTCGGCCAGGTCGTCGCGCAGCGCACCGTCGCCGTCAGCCGGGCCGACCTCGTCCGCTACGCCGGTGCCAGCGGCGACCGCAACCCGATCCACTGGTCCGCCTCCGCGGCGACGGCCGCGGGCCTGCCCGACGTCGTCGCCCACGGCATGCTCACCATGGCCGCCGGCGCCGCGCTGGTCACCGCCTGGGCCGGCGACCCCGCAGCGGTGGTCGAGTACGGGGTCCGGTTCACCGGCCTGGTGGTCGTGCCCGAGGCCGTCGGCGCCGAGCTGGAGCTCACCGCGGCCGTGGGGGCGCTGGACGCCGCCGCGGGCACCGCGCGCCTCGACCTGGTCGCCCGCTGCGACGGCGCGGCGGTGCTCGGCCGGGCGCGCGCCCTGGTCCGCCTGGCCTGAGCTCACCGTGGCGGGGGCGGCCCGGTGGTCGTGCCGACGCGCAGGTGCACCGGGATCACCACGTCGTCCGGCACCTCCCCGCGCAGCAGGGCCGCCACCATCCGGCCCGCGGCCCGGCCCTTGTCGGTGGCCGGCTGCACCACCGTGGTGAGCACCGCGCTCCCGATCCACGGGGTCGCCACCCCGTCGAAGCCGGTCACCGAGAGGTCCGCCGGCACCCGCAGGCCGAGCTCACCCGCGGCGAGCACCACGCCGACGGCCAGCAGGTCGGACTGCGCGACCACGGCCGTCGGGCGCCGCCCGGGGGGCAGGGCGCGCCCGTCGGCGCCGGCCAGCAGCGCCCGCCCCGCCCGCTGGCCCTCCTCGATCTGGTTGCCCGGGCACTCCCACACGGCGGTGACGCGCGCGGCGTCCGCGGTGCCGAGCAGGCGCAGCCGGCAGTCGTCGTAGCCGGGGTCGGCGCGGCGCGCCGCGTCCATCGGCCCGCGGCGGCCGTCGAGGCGCCAGGGCAGGGCGACCACCGCCACGGCCTCGTGGCCCAGCCCCGTGAGCAGGCGCGCCACCTCGGCGCTGGCCCCGCGGTCGTCGATGTCGACCAGGTGCACGTCCGGCTCGTGCGGGCCCTCGATCCCGACGACGGGCACGCCCCGGCGCAGCAGCAGGCGCACGGCCGGGTCGGTGGGCCCGCCGCAGGTGGCCAGCACGAGGGCGTCGAGCGGCACCGTCGTCATCTGCTCCATCCGCCGCTGCTCGTCGCCGCCGCCGCTGAGCAGCAGCAGCCCCGACCCGAGGGCCCCCACCTCCTCGGCCAGACCGTCGAGGACGGCGACGGCGTGGGGGTCGGCGAAGGCGTAGCGCAGGCGCTCGCCCACCACCGCCCCGACCACCCCCGCACGGCCCTGGCGCAGCGAGCGGGCCAGCGGGTCCGGGCCCGCGTAGCCCAGGTCGGCGGCCGCGGCGAGCACGCGCTCGCGGGTGGCGGGCGCGACCCGCGGGTCATCCGCGAAGGCCAGCGAGGCGGTGGACGGCGAGAGCCCGGCGCGCGCGGCGACGTCGCGCAGCGTGGGCCGCCGGGCGGCTTGACCGGGTGCGGGCACTGCTCCATCCTAGGAGAGCGTCGAATCGATTCGATCGATCGTGTCGCCCCTCCCCGCCGCCCCTCCTGGAGCCGTCATGCCCGCCAGCCCGCCCGGGCCGTCCACCCGCCCCGCCGAGGGCCCGCGCGCCGCCGGGGTGTCCACCGACACGGCGAAGGTCGCCGTGTCGGTGGTCTTCACGACCAACGGCTTCGCCCTGGCCTCGTGGCTGGCCCGCGTGCCCGAGATCCAGGAGCTGCTGGAGCTCACGCCGGGAAGGCTCGGCCTGCTGCTGCTGTGCCTGTCGGTGGGCGCGGTCTCCGCGCTGCCGCTGTCCGGCGTCGTCGTGCGCCGCCTGGGGCCGGCGCGCACCGTCGCCGTCGGCGGTCTCGCGGCCGGCGCGGCCGTGGTGACGGCCGGGCTGGGCGCCCAGACCCTCGCGCTGGCCGCCGTCGCCGGCGCCGCGCTGCTGGTGTTCGGGGCGGCGTCGGGGTTCTGGGACGTGGCCATGAACGTCGAGGGCACCGAGGTCGAGCAGCGCCTCGGGCGCACGATCATGCCGCGCTTCCACGCGGCCTTCAGCCTCGGCACGGTCCTCGGCGCCGTGGGCGGCTTCGCCGCCTCGGCGGCCGGCCTCTCCGTGGCCGTGCACCTCGCGGTGGTCGGCGTCCTCGTCGCGGTCGTCACGCTCGCCGCCGCCACCCGCTTCCTGCCGGTGGACGCCGGGGCGGTGGGCGCCGCCGAGGAGCACGGCAGCGCGCTGCTGGCCTGGCGCGAGCGGCGCACCGTCCTCCTCGGCCTGCTGGTGCTGTGCGCGGCCTTCACCGAGGGCGTCGCCAACGACTGGCTCGCCGTGGGGCTGCGCGACGGCTACGGCGTCTCCGGCACCGTCGGGGTGCTCGGCTTCGCCCTCTTCGTGACCGCCATGACGGCGGGCCGGCTCGCGGGCGGTCCCGTGCTCGACCGGGTGGGCCGGGTGCCGGTGCTCGTCGCCTGCTTCGCCATGGTCATCGCGGGCTCGCTCGTGGTGGTCTTCAGCCCCGTGCTCTGGCTGGCCATGGTCGGGGCCCTGGTCTGGGGCGTGGGCGCCTCGCTGGGCTTCCCGCTCGGCATCTCCGCGGCCGCCGACGGCGGCAACGCCGAGGCCCGGGTCAGCGTGGTCGCCACCATCGGCTACACCGCCTTCCTCGCCGGCCCGCCGCTGCTCGGCTTCCTCGGCGACCAGATCGGGGTGCACACCGCCCTGCTGGTCGTCGCCGTGGTCAGCGTGCCCGGGCTCCTGCTGGCCCGCGCCGCACGGCAGCCGGCGGGCGCCGAGCCCGCCCGGCCGGCTGACGGCGCCCGCGCGGCCGCCTAGCCTGAAGGCCGTGCCCCCCTCGACCAGCCCGGCCACCACCGACCGCGCGCCCCAGCGCGAGGGGCCCGCGCCGACGCCCCTGGCGGCGCTGACCACCCTCGGGGTGGGCGGGGCGCCGCGGCGGTGCGTCAGCGCGGCCACCGAGGCCGAGCTGGTCGACGCCGTCACCGCGGCCGACGACGCCGGCGAGCCGGTGCTGCTGGTGGGGGGCGGGTCCAACCTCCTGGTCGGCGACGGGCCGGTGGACGCCGTGGTGGTCCTCGTGCGCACCCGGGGCCGGGAGGTCGTCTCCGGCGACGCGTGCGGCGGCACCTTCCTGCAGGTCGCCGCGGGCGAGGACTGGGACGACCTGGTCGCCGACGCCGTCGCCCGCGAGCTCGTGGGCCTCGAGGCGCTCTCCGGCATCCCCGGCTCGACCGGCGCCACCCCGGTGCAGAACGTCGGCGCCTACGGCCAGGAGGTCGCCGACACCGTCGCGACGGTGCGCACCTGGGACCGCCGCGACCGCCGCGTGCGCACCCTCGCGGGCCCCGACTGCGGCTTCGGGTACCGGACGTCCCGGTTCAAGACGGGCGACGCCGGGCGCTTCCTCATCCTCTCGGTGACCTTCCAGCTGACCCGTTCTGCCCGGTCCGCCCCGGTCCGCTACCGCGAGCTCGCCGACCGGCTCGGGGTGGCGGTCGGCGACCGCGCGCCGCTGGCCGACGTGCGCGAGGCCGTGCTGGCGCTGCGGGCGGGCAAGGGCATGGTGCTCGACGCCGACGACCGCGACACGGCCAGCGCGGGCTCGTTCTTCACCAACCCGGTGGTCGACGTCGCCACCGCCGCGGCGCTGCCGCCGGAGGCGCCGCGGTACCCGACCGCGGACGGCCGGGTGAAGACCAGCGCGGCGTGGCTGGTGGAGCACGCCGGCTTCGGGCGCGGCCACGGGCTGCCCGGGCCGGCGTCGCTGTCGACCAAGCACACCCTCGCGCTGACCAACCGCGGCGGCGCGAGCGCGGAGGACCTGCTGGCCCTGGCCCGGGAGGTGCGCGCCGGCGTCCGGGAGGCCTTCGGCGTCGAGCTCGAGGCGGAGCCGACGCTGGTCGGCTGCGCCCTCTAGGCCGGTGCCGCGCGCCGGACGGTGAAGCCGCGCAGCTCGTACCCCTGGGTGACGGCGCCCCAGCCGACCCGCGGCGGCCCGTCGGCGACGAGGTCCTCGGCCAGCAGCCGGGTGAGGAGCACCTCCGACTCCATCAGGGCGAGCGGCCCGCCGGGGCAGCGGTGGTGGCCGTCCCCGAAGCTCAGCACCGACCCGGACCACCCGCGCTCGGCGAGGGTGCGACCGGGGCGCAGGCGCTCGGCGTCACCGCCGACGAGGGCCTCGTCGGCGTTCGCGGCCCGCAGGTCGAGGACCACCACCGTGCCGGCCGGGAGCTCGACCTCGGCGCCGTCGTGCTCGACGGTGACCGGCGCCGTGGTGCGGCGCTCCAGGCGCCCGACGACCGGCTCGAGCCGCAGGACCTCCTCCAGCAGCGCTCGGCGGCCCTCGACGTCGCAGGCCCGGTAGTGCGCCAGCAGCGCGGGCTCGTCGAGCAGGTGCCACGCGGCCAGGGTGATGAACTCCCGCGTGGTCACCATGCCCGCCGCGGCGTAGGTGACGCACTCGGTGAGGACCTCCAGGTCGGAGCACCCGTCCTGGAGCAGCTGGCTGACGACGTCGTCACCCGGCCGGCGCCGGCGGGCCCTGATGGCCGGCTTCACGTCGAGCCAGTACAACCGCAGCAGCGCCGTGGACGTCCGCAGCTGCCTCAGCCTGTCGCGCACCCCGCCCGCGCCGCTGCTGAGGTCGCCCTCGAAGAAGGCGCCCAGCCGTCGGCTCATCCCGGTCACGGAGGAGTCCGTCAGCCCCACGACCCGGCCCGCGACCCGCACGGCCAGGAGCATCGACGCCTCGGCGACGTCCACGGAGCCGCCGGTGCGCAGCGGTGCAACCAGGGCGTCGGCGGCGTCCTCCACCCCCTGCCGGTAGGACTCCACGACC
>CADCUY010000548.1 GCA_902806005.1 uncultured Quadrisphaera sp.
CGGGCGCTGCCGGCCCTGCCGGCACCGCTGACGGCTACCTGCGCGTCGGCGACGTCGTCTACGGCATCTGGGGGCACCGCAGCGAGGCCGTGCTCCCCGCCGCCGCGCTCGCCGGCCGCCGCCTGCCCCGCGGCGTCGACCCCGTGGCGGGCGTCTTCGCCCGGGTCGGGGCGATCGCCCTCAACGCCGTGCTGGCCGCCGAGCTGCACCTCGGCGAGACGGTCGCCGTCTTCGGCCAGGGCGTCATCGGCCTCATCGCCACCCGGCTGGCGACCCTCTCGGGGGCGCGGGTGGTGGCGGTGGACGCCCTCGAGCCCCGGCTGGGGATCGCCCGCACCCTCGGCGCCGCGCACGCCGTCGACGCCTCGGCCGCCTCCTCCGCCCCGGGCCGCACGGTCGCCGAGCAGGTCAAGGCCCACGCTCCCGACGGCGCCGACGCGGCGATCGAGATCAGCGGCTCGTACCGGGCCCTGCACGAGGCGGTGCGCTCGACGGCGCCGGGCGGGCGCGTGGTCGCCGCCGGCTTCTACCAGGGCGAGGGCGCGGGCCTGAGCCTCGGGGAGGAGTTCCACCACAACCGCATCCAGCTCGTGGCCTCGCAGATCGGGGGCGTGCCCACCGGCCTGGCCGGGCGGTGGAGCCCCGAGCGCCTGCACCGGGTGGTCATGGGCCTGGTCGCCGACGGCCGCCTCGACGTGGCCCCCCTGGTCTCGCACGTGGTGCCCTGCGACGACGTCGTGGCCGCCTACCGGCTGCTCGACGAGGACCCCGGCGCTGCCCTGCAGGTGGTGCTCGACTTCCGCGGCACCACCGGCCGGAGCGCGTCGTGAGGCTCGCCTGCCAGGAGCAGCTGCTGCCCGGCACCGGCCTGGCCGCCAAGTTCGAGACCGCGCAGGCGTGGGGCTTCGACGGCATCGAGCTGCGCGGCCAGGGCGGCCACCGGCTGCGCGAGCGCCTGCCCGAGCTGCGGGCCGCGCAGCGCGCCGGCGTGGTGATGCCCACGGTCTGCGTGGAGATGGACCACTTCATCGGCGACTTCGACGTCGCCCGCCGGGTCGACGCGGTGGCCAACATGGCCAGCCAGCTCGAGGTGATCGGCGAGCTCGGCGGGGTGGGCGCGATGACCCCGGCGTCGTGGGGGATGTTCTCGCTGCGGCTGCCCCCGTTCACCCCGCCGCGCTCGGCCGAGGACGACCGCGAGGTGCTGCTGGAGGGGCTGGACACCCTCGGCGAGGTGGCGGCCCGCGCGGGCACCGCCCTGCTGCTGGAGCCGCTGAACCGCTACGAGGACCACATGGTCAACACGCTCGGCGACGTCGCGGCGCTGGCCGAGGCCGTGGGCCGGCCCAGCGTGCTGGTCGGGGCCGACACGTACCACATGAACATCGAGGAGTCCGACCCGCTGGCGGCGCTGAGCGCGCACGCCGGGCGCCTCGGGCACGTGCAGCTGAGCGACAGCAACCGCCTCGAGCCCGGCGCCGGGCACCTGGACTGGTCGGCCCTGCTGCACCGCCTCGACGAGGTCGGCTACGACGGGTGGCTGGCCTTCGAGTGCCGGCTCAGCGGGCCGGCGAGCGTCGTGCTGCCCCGCGCGACCGCGCTGCTGCGGGCCGCGGGGCCCGTGGGCGCGCCGACACCAGCACTCACCGCAGCAGGGAGAGGGACGGCATGAGCGAGACCACCAGGACGAGGCTCCACCTGAGCGCGGTGCCGGCGGCCCGGGAGCCGGAGCCCGGCACCGCCCGGCACGGGCTCGTCGAGCGGGTCGTGGCGCCGCCGTCCGCGCCCCGGCACACCGCCCGGGAGCACCTGACCGGCGCCGCGCTCACCGCGCGCGCCGCCTACGCGCTGCGCGCCAACGCCGCCGGGTCGATGACCCGCGCCGCCCCGGACCTGTACCCGCACCAGTGGAGCTGGGACGCCGCGTTCGTGTCGGTGGGCATCGCCCACCTCGACGCGCGGCGGGCCACCGCCGAGCTCGACCACCTGCTCACCGGGCAGTGGAGCACCGGCATGGTGCCCCACATCGTCTTCGACCCGGCGGAGACCGGGTACTTCCCGGGGCCCGACCGCTGGTCGTGCGCCGAGCTGACCGACGACGCCCCCCGGGCGCCGCGCACCAGCGGCATCTGCCAGCCGCCCGTGCACGCCCTCGCCGTGGAGCGGATCGTCGCCCTCGCGCAGCGCCAGGGGCCCGAGGTCAGCGCCCACGTCGAGGCGTGGCTGCCCGGGGTCTACCAGCGCCTGCTGGCCTGGCACCGCTACCTCGTGCGCGAGCGCGACCCCCTGGGCACCGGCCTGCTCGCCACGTACCACGGCTGGGAGGGCGGGATGGACAACTCCCCGCGCTGGGACGGCCCCTACTCCCGGGTCGAGGTCGGCGCCGACCTGCCGCCGTACACCCGCCGCGACACCCGCATCGTCACCGACCTGCGCCAGCGGCCGACGCAGCTGGAGTACGACCGCTACCTGCAGAGCGTCGAGGAGCTCAAGCGCGCCGGGTACGACGACCGCCGGATCCGCGACGAGGCCAGCTACCTGGTCACCGACGTGTTCATGTCCGCGGTCCTGTCGGCGGCCAGCGCGGCGCTGGCCCGCCTGGCGCACCGCCTCGGCGCGCCCGAGGCGGCCGAGCTCGAGGGCCACGCCGCGCTGTTCGCGGCGGGCGTCGCCGCCAGCGTCGACCCGGAGCTCGGGCTGGCGCTCGACACCGACCTGCGCACGGGCGACGTGCTCGTGGCCGAGACGGTCGCCGGGTTCGCGCCGCTGCTGTGCGGCGGCCTCGGCGCCGAGGCGGAGGCCGAGATGGTGGCGCTGCTGCGCTCGGAGCGGTGGACCGGCCACCCCGACCTGCGCTGGCCGGTGCTGCCGACCACCAGCCCGGCGTCGGCGGCCTTCCGGTCCCGGGCCTACTGGCGCGGGCCGAGCTGGCCGGTGGTGAACTGGCTGTTCGTCTGGGCGCTGGAGCTGCGCGGCGAGCACGAGGTCGCCGCGCCGCTGCGCGCCGCCTCCCTCGAGCAGCTGGCCGAGGGCTCGCTGGCGGAGTACTACGAGCCGTGCACCGGGGAGCCGCTCGGCAGCGCCCACCAGTCGTGGACGGCGGCCGCGGCGCTGGACCTCGTGCTCGGCTGACCTCAGCGGCCCCGCGCTCGGCCGGAGCCCGCGGGGTGGCCCGCCGCCGGGTGGACCAGCCGCCACCGCTGCACCCGGCGCTGGTGCAGCACCGCCTCGCGGCGGGCCAGCCGCTCCTCCGCGCTGCTCGGCGCCGCGGTGGCGGCGGGGAGGCCGGCGCGCACCGGGGGCTCCTGCCCGACGAGGGGACCACTGGTCACCCGGCCATCGTCGACCCGCGCGGTGACCGGGGTCGTCCTCCTCAGGTACGGACCTGGGACGGCGGTCGTCCTCCTCAGGTACGGCGCGCCCCACCGCCGCGAGGGCCGTGGGCCCGTCCGGCCCCGGGCGCGCGGTGCCTAGGCTCGGACGGTGAGAGCAGCGCGCCTGCACCCCGGCCGGCCCCGCGCCGTGCGCGTCGACGAGGTGCCCGACCCGCGGCCGCCGGCCGGCGCGGAGCTGCTGGTGCGCGTCGCGGCGTCCAGCGTCAACGGCACCGACCTCGGGCTCGTCCGCGGGAGCGTGCCGCTGGCGGTGCTCGGCCGGGGCCCCCTCGTGCTCGGCTTCGACGTCGCGGGCGTGGTCGAGGCCTGCGGCCCCGCGGTGACCGGCTTCGAGCCGGGCGACGCCGTCATCGCCCTGCTCGGGCACGGCGGGGGCGGCCAGGCCGAGCGGGTGCTGCTGCCGCAGTCCCGGGCCGCGCTGGCGCCGTCCTCGGTGGGGCCGGTGCCCGCGGCGGCCCTGCCGCTGGCCGGGCTGACCGCGCTGCAGGCGCTGCGCGAGCGGGCCGGCCTGCACGCCCGCAC
>CADCUY010000549.1 GCA_902806005.1 uncultured Quadrisphaera sp.
GCCCCGCCGCGGGCGCCAGCGGCTCGCCGCTGCTGCTCACCCGCGGCACGTGCGTGCCCGCGGTCACCCTGGAGCGGCTCGCGGACCTGGGCACCGAGCGCGTGGTGATCCTCGGCGGCTCCCGCGTGGTCAGCGCGGAGGTCGAGTCCTTCACCAGCTGCTGAGCACCCGGGGGTGGGCGGTCAGCCCAGCTTGACGAGACCCTTCTTCAGCTGCCGCGCCGCCTGCGCGATGCGCTGGGTGTTCTCGATCAGCGCGAAGCGCACGTAGTCGTCGCCCTGCGGCCCGAAGCCCACCCCGGGCGAGAGCGCGACGTCGCACTCCTGGACCACCAGCTTGGCGAACTCGATCGAGCGCAGCTCGGCGTACGGCTCGGGGATCCGCGCCCAGGCGAACATCGTGCCGCGCGGCTTGGGCACCTCCCAGCCCGCGCGGGACAGCCCGTCGATGAGGGCGTCGCGGCGCGACTGGTAGTGCTCGCTGATCTCGCGGGGGTAGTCGAGCTCCTCGTTCAGCACCACCGTCGCCGCGATCTGGATCGGCTGGAACGTGCCGTAGTCGAGGTAGCTCTTCAGCTTCGCCAGCGCCGCGACCACCTTGGGGTTGCCCACGAGGAACGCCAGGCGCCAGCCGGCCATCGAGTACGACTTCGTCATCGAGTACAGCTCGACCGCCACCTCCTTCGCGCCCTCGCACTGCATGATCGACGGCGGCTCCCACCCGTCGAAGGTGGTGTCGGCGTAGGCGAAGTCGTGCACGAGCACCACGTCGCGCTCGCGCGCCCAGTCGACGAGGCGCTGCAGGTCGGCGAGCTCCACCGTGGCGGTGGTGGGGTTGTGCGGGAAGGACAGGACGACGACGCGCGGCTTGGGCCAGCCGTACTCCCACGCCTCCATGACGTTGTCGACGTAGTCGTGGGCGACGCCGTGCTCGTCCTTGGGGCCGATCGGCACCTGGCGGGCGTCGGCGCCGGCGAAGTACGGGCCCCAGATGTGGATGGGGTAGCTCGGGGAGGGCACCAGCGCGGCGTCGCCGGCCTGCAGCAGCACCCACATGAGGTGGCTGAAGCCCTCCTTGGCGCCGATCGTGCTGATCACCTCGGTGTCGGGGTCGAGCTGCACCCCGAACCGGGTCTGGTACCGGTTCGCGACGGCCTCGCGCAGCTTCGGCAGGCCCCGCGAGGAGGAGTACCGGTGGTTGCGGGTGTTGTGCGCGGCCTCGCACAGCTTCTCGACGGCGCTGGCGGGCGAGGGCAGGTCGGGGTTGCCGAACCCGAGGTCGATCACGTCGCGCCCGGCTCGCCGGGCCTGGATCTTCAGCCCGTCGATGATGGTGAAGACGTAGGGCGGCAGCCCCTCGATGCGCCGGAACTCCATCGGCCCAGGGTAGTCACTCCCTCGTGGGCGACGGGATAGATCAGGAGGGCCGGGACCGCTCCGCGAGCGCGAGCTCGTACAGCGCCCGCTTGGGCACCCCGTCGCGCTCGGCCACCTGCGCGACGGCGTCCTTGAGCCGGACGCCGGAGGCCGCCAGGGCGAGCACCTCGCCGACGCCGTCCTCGGCCCGTGGCGCGACCGGCTCGGCGCCGGCGACGACCAGGGTCACCTCGCCGATCTTCGCCAGGCCGCGGGCCCACGCCGCGAGCTCGGCGACGGGGCCCCGGCGCACCTCCTCGTAGGTCTTGGTCAGCTCGCGGCACACGGCGGCGCGACGGTCCTCGCCGAGGGCCGCGGCCATGGCCTCGAGGGTGTCGGCGAGGCGGTGCGGGGCCTCGAAGAACACCATCGTGCGGCGCTCGTCGGCCAGCGCGCGCAGCGCCGAGGCCCGCTCCCCCGCCTTGCGCGGCGGGAAGCCCTCGAAGCAGAACCGGTCGGTGGCCAGGCCCGAGACGGCGAGCGCCGCCAGCACCGCCGACGGGCCGGGCGCGGTGGTCACCCGCACCCCGGCGGCCGCGGCGGCCACGACCAGCCGGTAGCCGGGGTCGGAGACCGTGGGCATGCCGGCGTCGGTGAGCAGCAGCACCGTGGCGCCGGCGGCCGCGCGGGCGACGAGGTCGTCGGTGCGCGCGCCCTCGTTGTGCTCGTGGTAGCTGACGACCTGGCCGGTGGGCTCGACGCCGAGGCTCGCGCAGAGCCGGCGCAGGCGCCGGGTGTCCTCGGCGGCGACGACGTCGGCGGTGGCGATCAGGTGCGCCAGGCGGGGCGGCGCGTCCTCGACGTTGCCGATCGGCGTGCCCGCCAGGACCACGCGACCGCTCACCGCCACAGCGTCGCAGAGGCCGTGGCGGAGCCTCGAGCGGCCGTCACCGCCCGGTGCGGGTCGAACCGATCGGGCGAGCGGGTCTGACCGTCCGCCCGGTCCAGCACGTAGGGTCCGGCGGCGGAGGCCCCGGAGGGGGGCCGGCTCACCACCGACGGGGTCCTGGGTCTGATGCTGGTCACCGTGCGCGGCACCAACACGCGCAACAAGGGCGCGGAGCTGATGCTCCGCGCCGTCGTCGCGGCCCTCGAGGGGCGGCACGACGTCGCCGTCGACCCCGTGGCGGGCAGCTACCGCGAGCGGCGCGACATCGGCGTCTGGAGCCGCCTCGGCAACGGCCTCACCGACCGACCGCTGGCGATCGGCGCGCGCGTGCTGCCGCACCAGTTCCGGCGGCGGCTGCGCGACGGGTACGGGGTGGTCACCGACCGGGCCGTCGAGGCGGAGCTGGACGCCTCCGGCTTCGCCTACAGCGACCAGTTCGGCCCGGACGCGGCACGGCTCGCCGCCGACCGGGCGGAGCACCTGCACTCCCGCGGCCTGCCCCTGGTGCTGCTCCCCCAGGCGTTCGGCCCGTTCACCGACCCGGAGCTGCGCTCCCACCTCGCACGCCTGCTCGAGCACAGCACGCTGGTCCACGCCCGCGAGCAGGCCTCGCTGGAGCACCTGCTCGGCTCGGGAGGGCGCACCGACCACATCAGGACGGCGCCGGACTTCACCTGCCTGCTGCCGGGGCAGCTGCCGCCCGGCTTCGAGCCGGTGGAGGACCTCGCCCTGGTCGTCCCGAGCTCGAAGCTGCTGACGCACACCTCCGACGACGTGCGCGACGCCTACGTGCCCTTCCTGGCCCGGGCGGTCGAGCGCCTGCGGGCCGACGGCCTCGACGTGCGCGCGCTGCTGCACGGTCACAGCGACGCGACGACCGTCGAGGCGCTGCAGGCACGGCTGCGCGTGCCGGTGCCGGTGGTCGACCACCGCAACCCCGTGCACCTGAAGGGGGTGATCGGCACGGCGCGGGTCGTCGTCGGCTCCCGCTTCCACGCCCTCGTGAGCGCCCTCTCCCAGGGCGTGCCCGCACTCGGCATCGGGTGGAGCCACAAGTACCGGATGCTCTTCGACGACTACGGCACCGGCGAGCACGTCGTGCCACCGACCATCGACGACGACGAGCTCGCCCACCACCTCGCCGCCCTGACCGGGGGGCCGGGCGCGGCCCTGCGGCCGCAGCTGGAGGCGGCCGCGGCCGCGGAGCGCGAGGGCGCCCGGCAGATGTGGGCCGAGGTCGAGGCGGTGCTCACGTCCGGAGGGCGGCCCTGAGGGCTCGGCAGCACCGCCGGCTCCCCCTCCGGGTGACCACGCGACCGCTCGCCGGCGCAGCGTCGCCCCTCGCGGGGTGCGCGCCCGGCCGCCCGTGTGCCACGGTCTGACGATGGTCGACTCCGCACCCCCGGTCGTGCTCGTCCCCGGCTACTGGCTCGGCGCGTGGGCCTGGGACGAGGTCGCCGCCGCGCTGCGCGAGCGCGGCCGGCGCGTCGTCGCCCTCACCCTGCCCGGCCTCGAGCCGGAGCTGGACGCCGCGCAGCGGGGCGCGGTGACCCTGGCCGACCAGGTGGCCGCCGTCGTCGCCGCGCTGTGC
>CADCUY010000550.1 GCA_902806005.1 uncultured Quadrisphaera sp.
ACGACCGCGGCGGGCGGCACGGCCCACCGCCCGTCCCGCAGCAGCGCCCAGGCGCCGCCCCGGGGGTCCGCGGACCGGTCGCGCGGCGGGGGCAGCGGGCTCGGCGTCACCCGGCCAGCGTGGTGCGGGCTGCTGCCTCCGGGGCGCGCACGACCGCGGGGCTGTGGACGGCGACGGAACTGTGGACGGCGAGGGCCCTGTGGACGGCGACGGCGCGGCCGCTCAGGCCGCGGGCACCGGCCTCAGGCCGGCACGACGTTCACCAGCCGCGGCGCCCGCACCACCACGGTGCGCACCCCGCGCCCGTCCAGCGCCCGCTGCACCCCCGCCGTCGCCAGCGCCCGCTCGCGCAGCTCGCCCTCGGCGATGTCGGCGGGCACCTCGAGCCGGTCGCGCACCTTGCCGGCCACCTGCACCACGCAGGTCACCGTCTCCTCCACCAGCAGGGCGGGGTCGGCCACCGGGAACGGCTCGTGGGCGAGCGACCCCTCGTGCCCGAGCCGGCTCCACAGCTCCTCGGCCACGTGCGGCGCCAGCGGCGCCAGCATCAGCACCAGCGGCTCCGCGACCTCGCGCGGCACCGCCGTCAGCCGGGTCAGCCCGTTGTTCAGCTCCGTCAGCCGGGCGATGGCGGTGTTGAACCGCAGCTGCTCGTAGTCCGCGCCGACCGCGGCGATGGTGCGGTGCAGCAGCACCCGGGTGGCGGGGTCGGCCGGCTGGTCGACGACCACCGGCGCCCCGGTGGTCTCGTCGACGACGTTGCGCCACAGCCGCTGCACGAACCGCTGGGAGCCGACCACGGCGCGGGTCTCCCACGGCCGGGAGGCGTCCAGGGGGCCCATGCCCATCTCGTAGAGGCGGAACACGTCGGCGCCGAAGGCCGCGTACATGTCGTCGGGGGTGACGACGTTCTTCAGCGACTTGCCCATCTTCCCGTACTCCTGGGTGACCGGCTCGCCCTCGTGGGTGAACCCGTCCCCCACCGCCACCACCTGCTCGGCCGCCACGTACTGCCCGCGCGCGTCGGTGTAGGCGTGGGCCTGCACGTAGCCCTGGTTGACCAGCCTCCGGAACGGCTCCTCGGAGCTGACGTGCCCCAGGTCGTGGAGCACCTTGTGCCAGAACCGGGCGTACAGCAGGTGCAGCACCGCGTGCTCGACCCCGCCGACGTACAGGTCGACCCCGCCGGTGTCGGGCTGCCCGTCCGGCCGGGGGCCGCGCGGGCCCATCCAGTACGCCTCGACCTCCGGGTCGACCAGCGCGGTGGTGTTGGCGGGGTCGAGGTAGCGCAGCTCGTACCAGCACGACCCGGCCCAGTTGGGCATGGTGTTGGTCTCGCGGCGGTAGCGCTGCGGCCCGTCGCCGAGGTCGAGGGTGACCTCCACCCACTCGGGCAGCCGCGCCAGGGGCGGCTCGGGCTCGGAGGTGACGTCGTCGGGGGCGAAGGTGCGCGGCGAGTAGTCCGGCACCTCGGGCAGCTCCACGGGCAGCAGGTGGTCGGGCACGGCGTGGGGCAGGTCGTCGCTGTCGTAGACGATCGGGAACGGCTCGCCCCAGTACCGCTGCCGGCTGAACAGCCAGTCGCGCAGCCGGTAGGTGGTGCGCGCCTCACCGGCGCCGTGCTGCGAGAGCCACGCGGTCATCGCCGCCTTCGCCTCGTCGACGCCCATCCCGTCCAGGCTGATCCCGTCGCCGGAGGAGTTGACCGCCGGGCCCTCGCCGGTCCACGCCTCGCCCTCCCAGCCCTCCGGCGGGGCCACCGTGCGCACCACCGGCAGGCCGAAGCGGGCGGCGAAGTCCCAGTCGCGCTGGTCCTGCCCGGGCACGGCCATGATCGCCCCGGTGCCGTAGCCGGACAGCACGTAGTCGGCGGTGAAGACGGGCAGCGCCTCGCCGGTGGCGGGGTTGGTCGCGCGCAGGCCGGTGAAGACGCCGGTCTTCTCGCGCCCCTCGTCGGTGCGCTCGGCCTCGGTGCGGGCCGCGGCGTAGGCGCGGTAGGCGGCGACGGCGTCGGCGGGGGCGGCGGCGCCGCCGGTCCACGCCGGGGGCACCGCGTCGGGCCAGGCGGCCGGGACGCCGTCCAGGGCCGGGTGCTCGGGGGCCACGACGAGGAAGGTCGCGCCGAACAGGGTGTCGGGACGGGTGGTGAAGACCTGCAGCCGCTCGGCCGACGACGCCGCGGCGGGCCCGGCCAGGGCGAAGTCGACCACCGCCCCCTGGGAGCGGCCGATCCAGTGCCGCTGCATGGTCTTGACCGGCTCGGGCCAGTCGAGGCGGTCCAGGTCGGCGACCAGCCGGTCGGCGTAGGCGGTGATCCGCATCATCCACTGGCGCAGCGGGCGCTTGAAGACCGGGAAGTTGCCGCGCTCGGACCGGCCGTCGGCGGTGACCTCCTCGTTGGCCAGCACCGTGCCCAGGCCGGGCGCCCAGTTCACCGGGGCGGAGGAGACGTAGGCGAGCCGGTGCTCGTCGACCGCGCGGCGCCGCTCGACGGCGTCCAGCTCGGCCCAGGTGCGCCCGTCGGGGCGCGGGGGCAGGGCGCGCGTGCCGGCGTCCAGCTCCGCGACCAGCTCGGCGATCGGCCGGGCCCGGCCCAGGGAGGCCTCGTCGGGGCCGCCGGCGCGCAGCGCGCCCTCGTCGTACCAGCTGTCGAAGAGCTGCGTGAAGATCCACTGGGTCCAGCGGTAGAACTCGGGGTCGATCGTGGAGATCGAGCGCCGCGCGTCGTGGCCGAGGCCGAGGCGGCGCAGCTGGCGGCGCATCGCCGCGGTGTTGGCCTCGGTGGTGGTGCGCGGGTGCTGCCCGGTCTGCACCGCGTACTGCTCGGCGGGCAGCCCGAAGGCGTCGTAGCCGAGGGTGTGCAGCACGTTGCGCCCGCGCATCCGCTGGTAGCGGGCGTGGACGTCGGTGGCGATGTACCCGAGCGGGTGGCCCACGTGCAGCCCCGCCCCGGAGGGGTAGGGGAACATGTCCATCACGAACAGCTTCTCGCCGCGGGCGGCGACGGCCTCCGGGTCGGCCCAGGGGCCGGCGGGGTTGGGCGCGGCGAAGGTCTGCTCGGCCTCCCACCGGTCCTGCCACCGCGCCTCGATCCGGGCGGCGAGGGCCGCGTCGTAGCGGAACGGCGTCTCGCCGGCGGGGTCGCCGGGGCTCGTGCTGGTGCTGGGCCCGTCCACGGTGGTCACCGCGGCGACGATACCGAGCGCCGGACAGCGCCGGAGGCGCCGAGCGCCGCGGGCGCCGGAGGTCGGCGCCGGCGCGGCTCAGGCCCGCGGGTCGGAGACCGGGCTGGAGGGCTGGGGGTCGACGGCCGGGGCGCGCAGCGCGCGGCGCAGCCCGAGGTCCTCGTCGGCCTTGGCGACGAGCTCGGGCACCCCGCCCGAGTCCCACGGCTGCAGCTGCCCCACGCCGACGAGCACGGTGCACGGCCACTCGCGCAGCGACAGCGGCGGGGCCTGCAGCAGCGAGCCGCGCAGGCGGCGCTCGAGGTCGAGCGCCCCCATGCCGGTGCCGGGGCCGACGACGACGAAGGTCACCTCGCCGGAGCGGCCGACGACGTCGGAGCCGCGGGTGGCGCCGCGCAGCGCCTCGGAGACGGCCACGAGCACCTCCTCCACGGCCGAGGCGCCCAGGGCGTCGAGCACCGGGGCCAGGCCCTCGACCTCGATGACGGCGCAGTGCATGGCGCCCGACTGGCGCCGCACCAGCTGCAGCACGTGGTCGCCGAGCAGCTCGACGCCGTGGGTGTTGAAGCACCCGGTGAGGTCGTCGACCACCGACAGGGCGGCGGCACGCTCGCGCTCGCCCTCCAGGGCGCGCTCGGCCCGGGCCCGCTGCAGGCGCCAGGCGGCCACGGCCCCCGCGGCCCCGAGGCCG
>CADCUY010000551.1 GCA_902806005.1 uncultured Quadrisphaera sp.
TGTCGGCTTTCCTCAACTCGGGCAACAAGCCCGAGATGATGATCCTCGAGGCCGTCCCGGTCATCCCGCCGGAGCTGCGCCCGATGGTCCAGCTCGACGGCGGCCGGTTCGCCACGTCGGACCTCAACGACCTCTACCGGCGCGTCATCAACCGCAACAACCGCCTCAAGCGGCTGCTCGACCTCGGCGCGCCCGAGATCATCGTCAACAACGAGAAGCGGATGCTCCAGGAGGCCGTCGACGCGCTGTTCGACAACGGCCGCCGCGGGCGCCCCGTCACCGGCCCGGGCAACCGGCCGCTGAAGTCGCTGTCCGACATGCTCAAGGGCAAGCAGGGCCGCTTCCGGCAGAACCTGCTGGGCAAGCGCGTCGACTACTCCGGCCGCTCGGTCATCGTCGTCGGCCCGCAGCTGAAGCTGCACCAGTGCGGCCTGCCCAAGCCCATGGCGCTGGAGCTGTTCAAGCCCTTCGTCATGAAGCGCCTGGTCGACCTCAACCACGCCCAGAACATCAAGTCCGCCAAGCGGATGGTGGAGCGGGCGCGGCCGGTCGTGTGGGACGTCCTCGAGGAGGTCATCACCGAGCACCCGGTGCTGCTGAACCGGGCGCCCACCCTGCACCGCCTCGGCATCCAGGCCTTCGAGCCCCAGCTGGTCGAGGGCAAGGCCATCCAGATCCACCCGCTGGTCTGCACCGCGTTCAACGCCGACTTCGACGGCGACCAGATGGCGGTGCACCTGCCGCTGTCGGCCGAGGCGCAGGCCGAGGCCCGCATCCTCATGCTGTCCTCGAACAACATCCTCAAGCCGGCCGACGGCCGGCCGGTGACCATGCCCACCCAGGACATGGTCATGGGGCTGTTCCACCTGACCACGCAGCTGCCGGGCGTGGCGGGGGAGGGCCGGGTCTTCTCCTCGGTGTCCGAGGCCGTCATGGCCTTCGACGCCGGGCAGCTGCACCTGAACGCCGAGGTCAGCATCCGCCTCGACGGGCTGGTCGACACCCCCGAGGACCTCGAGGGCGCCGGTCGCGAGGTCGAGGTGCACGCCGACGACCTCGGCCACGTGCAGCACCTCGGCGACGTCGGGCACACCGCGGTGGTGAAGACCACCCTCGGTCGCGCCCTGTTCAACGAGGCGCTGCCGGTCGACTACGTGTTCGTCAACGAGCTGGTCAACAAGAGCCGGCTCTCGACGATCGTCAACGACCTCGCCGAGCGCTACCCCAAGGTGCAGGTCGCGGCGACCCTGGACGCGCTGAAGGAGGCCGGCTTCCACTGGGCGACCCGCTCGGGGACGACGATCTCCATCTCCGACCTGGTCTCCCCGGCGCACAAGGCCGAGATCCTCGACCGGTACGAGAAGCAGGCCGAGGCCGTGCAGACCAAGTACGAGTCGGGCTTCCTCGGCGCCGACGAGCGCCGCCGCGAGCTGATCGAGATCTGGACCAAGGGCACCAACGAGGTGGCCGCGGACCTGGAGGCCTCGATCGACCCGTCGAACACCATCTTCCGGATGGTCAACTCGGGCGCCCGCGGCAACTGGATGCAGATGCGCCAGATCGGCGGCATGAAGGGGCTCGTGGCCAACCCCCGCGGCGAGATCATCCCGCGGCCGGTGAAGTCGAGCTTCCGCGAGGGCCTGTCTGTGCTGGAGTTCTTCATCTCCACCCACGGCGCCCGCAAGGGCCTCGCCGACACGGCGCTGCGCACGGCCGACTCGGGCTACCTGACCCGTCGCCTCGTCGACGTCAGCCAGGACGTCATCGTCCGCGAGGACGACTGCGGCACCGAGAAGGGCCTGAAGCAGACCATCGCGACGCGGGCCGAGGACGGCACGGTCACCAAGTCGGAGACGGTCGAGACCTCGGTCTACGCCCGCACGCTGGCCAAGCCGGTGCTCGTCGACGGCGAGGTCGTGGCCGAGGCCGGGGCCGACGTGGGCGACCTGCTCATCGAGGACCTGGTGGGCCGCGGCGTCACGGAGCTGTCCGTGCGCTCGGTGCTGACCTGCGACTCCAAGGTCGGCACGTGCGCCAAGTGCTACGGCCGGAGCCTGGCCACCGGCAAGCTCGTCGACATCGGCGAGGCGGTGGGCATCATCGCCGCGCAGTCGATCGGCGAGCCCGGCACGCAGCTGACGATGCGCACCTTCCACATCGGCGGCGTCGCCTCCGAGGGCGGCGACATCACCTCCGGCCTCCCGCGGGTCCAGGAGCTGTTCGAGGCGCGCACCCCGAAGGGCCAGGCCCCGATCTCCGAGGCCGCCGGCCGGGTGGCCATCGAGGACGGCGACCGCACCCGCAAGATCGTGGTGACGCCCGACGACGGCACCGAGGAGAAGGAGTACGTCGTCTCCAAGCGGATCGAGCCCCTGGTCGCCGACGGCGACCGGGTCGAGGCCGGCCAGCAGCTGGTCAAGGGCTCGGTCGACCCGAAGGCGGTGCTGCGGATCAAGACCCGCAGCGCCACCCAGAAGCACCTGGTCGACGAGGTGCAGCGGGTCTACCGCAGCCAGGGCGTGGGCATCCACGACAAGCACATCGAGGTCATCGTCCGGCAGATGCTGCGCCGGGTGACGATCATCGAGTCCGGCGACACCGAGCTGCTGCCCGGCGAGCTGGCGGAGCGGTCGCGCTACGAGGCCGAGAACCGCCGCGTCGTGGCGGAGGGCGGCACCCCCGCCTCCGGCCGCCCGGAGCTGATGGGCATCACCAAGGCCTCGCTGGCCACCGACTCGTGGCTCTCGGCCGCCTCCTTCCAGGAGACGACCCGGGTCCTCACCGAGGCGGCGCTCAACGGGCGCAGCGACCCGCTGCTCGGCCTCAAGGAGAACGTCATCCTGGGCAAGCTCATCCCGGCCGGCACCGGTCTGTCCCGGTACCGCGACGTGCGGGTGGAGCCCACCGAGGAGGCGAAGGCCGCGCTGTACACGGTGCCCGGCTACGAGGAGGGCGACTACGACAGCTACTTCGGCGGCGGGTCCGGCCAGGCCGTGCCGCTGGAGGAGTGGGACGCCTCCTACGACCGCTGACCCCCGGGTCAGCACCGGCGGACCCCCGCGCCCGCCCCGTCCCGGCTCGTCCGGGACGGGGCGGGGCGGGACCGCTTTGACGCTGTGTCCGAGCGGGACGTATCCTCGTCGCTCGAGCCCGGAGCAGTCCGGGCCCCCGCGCGCCCACCGCGGCGCGAGCGCCGCCCAGGCGACACGCCCGGGCGCGGGGGCGGACCACCCGGCAGCAGCTGACCGCGGCTGACCGACCAGCACGCGTGCACGACCTCGAGACCCACCACACAGGACGTACGGAGAACCGGTGCCCACGATCCAGCAGCTGGTCCGCAAGGGCCGACAGGACAAGGCCGTCAAGCAGAAGACGCCTGCCCTCAAGGGGAGCCCGCAGCGCCGCGGCGTGTGCACCCGCGTGTACACGACCACCCCGAAGAAGCCGAACTCCGCCCTGCGCAAGGTCGCCCGCGTGCGGCTCTCGAGCCAGGTCGAGGTCACCGCCTACATCCCGGGCGAGGGCCACAACCTCCAGGAGCACTCGATCGTGCTCGTCCGCGGCGGCCGGGTGAAGGACCTGCCCGGCGTCCGCTACAAGATCGTGCGCGGTGCGCTCGACACCCAGGCGGTCAAGAACCGCAAGCAGGCCCGCAGCCGCTACGGCGCGAAGAAGGGGAACTGATGCCTCGCAAGGGACCGGCCCCGAAGCGGCCGCTCGTCGTCGACCCGGTCTACGGGTCACCGCTGGTCACCCAGCTGGTCAACAAGATCCTCACCGGCGGCAAGAAGTCCGTCGCCGAGCGCATCGTCTACGGCGCGCTGGAGGGGGCCCGGGAGAAGACCGGGCAGGACCCGACGGTGACGCTGAAGAAGGCGATGGACAACGTCAAGCCGGCCCTCGAGGTGCGGTCGCGCCGCGTCGGCGGCGCGACCTACCAGGTCCCGATCGAGGTCAAGGCCAACCGGTCGACCACGCTGGCCCTGCGCTGGCTCGTCGGCTACTCCCGCGCCCGGCGCGAGAAGACCATGACCGAGCGGCTGATGAACGAGCTCGTCGACGCCTCGAACGGCCTCGGCGCCTCGGTCAAGCGCCGCGAGGACACCCACAAGATGGCCGAGTCGAACAAGGCCTTCGCGCACTACCGCTGGTGACCCGGCCCTCGGGCTGAGCCGGCGCAGCACCACCGCAGCACCACCCACCAAGGGGCCCTGACGGGCCAGACGGGCAGGACCAGAGCGTGGCACTTGACGTGCTGACGGACCTCAACAAGGTCCGGAACATCGGGATCATGGCGCACATCGACGCCGGCAAGACCACGACGACCGAGCGGATCCTCTTCTACACGGGGATCAACTACAAGATCGGCGAGGTCCACGACGGCGCGGCCACCATGGACTGGATGGAGCAGGAGCAGGAGCGGGGGATCACGATCACCTCCGCGGCGACCACCTGCTTCTGGGAGGGCTCGCAGATCAACATCATCGACACGCCGGGCCACGTCGACTTCACGGTCGAGGTCGAGCGGAGCCTGCGCGTGCTCGACGGCGCCGTCGCCGTCTTCGACGGCAAGGAGGGCGTGGAGCCCCAGTCCGAGACGGTGTGGCGCCAGGCCGACAAGTACGACGTGCCGCGCATCTGCTTCGTCAACAAGATGGACAAGCTCGGCGCCGACTTCTTCTTCACCGTGCGCACCATCAAGGAGCGCCTCGGCGCGACCCCCCTGGTGATCCAGCTGCCGATCGGCGCGGAGTCGACCTTCGTCGGCGTCGTCGACCTGGTCTACATGCGGGCGCTGACCTGGCGCGGCGACACCGGCAAGGGCGAGGCGTACACGATCGAGGAGATCCCCGCCGAGCTGGCCGAGCAGGCCGCCGAGTACCGGCACACGCTGATCGAGACGGTCGCCGAGTCCGACGAGGCGCTGCTGGAGAAGTACCTCGGCGGCGAGGAGCTGACGCCGGAGGAGATCAAGGCCGGGATCCGCGCCCTGACCGTCTCCAGCACCCTGTACCCGGTGATGTGCGGCTCGGCGTTCAAGAACAAGGGCGTGCAGCCCATGCTCGACGCCGTCCTCGACTACCTGCCGTCCCCGCTGGACGTGCCGCCGATGGTCGGCCACTCGGTGAAGGACGAGGAGGTGGAGCTCACCCGCGCCCCCCGCACCGACGAGCCGTTCTCGGCGCTGGCGTTCAAGGTGGCCACCCACCCGTTCTTCGGCAAGCTCACCTACGTCCGCGTGTACTCGGGGCAGGTCTCCGGCGGCGCCCAGGTGATCAACTCGACCAAGGGCCGCAAGGAGCGCATCGGCAAGCTGTTCCAGATGCACTCCAACAAGGAGAACCCGGTCGAGAACGCCGCCGCGGGCCACATCTACGCGATGATCGGGCTGAAGGACACGACCACCGGCGACACCCTGTGCGACCCGCAGGACCAGATCGTCCTCGAGTCGATGACCTTCCCCGAGCCGGTGATCTCCGTGGCCATCGAGCCCAAGACGAAGGCCGACCAGGAGAAGCTGGGCACCGCGATCCAGAAGCTCGCCGAGGAGGACCCCACCTTCCAGGTCGAGCAGGACGAGGAGACCGGCCAGACCATCATCAAGGGGATGGGCGAGCTCCACCTCGACATCCTGGTCGACCGGATGCGCCGCGAGTTCAAGGTCGAGGCCAGCGTCGGCAAGCCGCAGGTCGCCTACCGCGAGACGATCCGCCGCTCCGTGGACAAGTACACCTACGTCCACAAGAAGCAGACCGGCGGCTCGGGCCAGTACGCCAAGGTGCAGGTGACGATCGAGCCCCTGGACACCTCCGAGGGCACGATGTACGAGTTCGAGAACAAGGTCACCGGTGGCCGGGTCCCGCGCGAGTACATCCCCTCGGTCGACCACGGCATCCAGGACGCGATGCAGCTGGGCGTCGTCGCCGGCTACCCGCTCGTGGGCATCAAGGCGATCCTCATCGACGGCGCCTACCACGACGTCGACTCCTCGGAGATGGCGTTCAAGGTGGCCGGCTCGATGGTGCTCAAGGAGGCCGTCCGCAAGGCCGACCCGGTGCTGCTCGAGCCCGTCATGGCCGTCGAGGTGCGCACGCCCGAGGACTACATGGGCGAGGTCATCGGCGACCTGAACTCCCGGCGTGGCCAGATCCAGGCCATGGAGGACATCTCCGGTGCGAAGGTGGTGCGGGCCTCCGTGCCGCTGTCGGAGATGTTCGGGTACGTGGGCGACCTGAGGAGCAAGACGCAGGGTCGTGCCGTCTACTCGATGACGTTCGACAGCTACGCCGAGGTTCCGCGCAACGTCGCGGAGGAGATCATCAAGAAGACCCGCGGCGAGTAGCAGCCGCACAGCACCACCAGACCAGATCCACCCAGACTCGCAGGAGAAGAGGACCCAGTGGCCAAGGCGAAGTTCGAGCGGACGAAGCCCCACGTCAACATCGGCACGATCGGTCACATCGACCACGGGAAGACGACGCTGACCGCGGCGATCAGCAAGGTGCTGCACGACAAGTACCCGGACCTGAACCCCTTCACGCCGTTCGACCAGATCGACAAGGCGCCGGAGGAGAAGCAGCGCGGCATCACGATCTCGATCGCGCACATCGAGTACCAGACCGAGGCCCGCCACTACGCGCACGTCGACTGCCCCGGGCACGCCGACTACATCAAGAACATGATCACCGGTGCGGCGCAGATGGACGGCGCGATCCTCGTGGTCGCGGCGACCGACGGCCCGATGCCGCAGACCAAGGAGCACGTGCTCCTGGCCCGCCAGGTCGGCGTCCCCTACATCGTGGTCGCGCTGAACAAGGCCGACATGGTCGACGACGAGGAGATCCTGGAGCTCGTCGAGCTCGAGGTGCGCGAGCTGCTCTCCGCGTACGAGTTCCCCGGCGACGACCTGCCCGTGGTCCGCGTCTCGGCGCTCAAGGCCCTCGAGGGCGACGCCGAGTGGGGCGCCAAGCTCATCGAGCTGATGGACGCGGTCGACGAGTCGATCCCGCAGCCGGCGCGCGACGTCGAGAAGCCGTTCCTCATGCCCGTCGAGGACGTCTTCACCATCACCGGCCGCGGCACCGTGGTCACCGGCCGCATCGAGCGCGGCGTGCTCAAGGTGAACGAGACCGTCGAGATCGTGGGCATCCGCGAGAAGAACCAGTCGACGACCGTCACGGGCATCGAGATGTTCCGCAAGCTGCTCGACGAGGGGCGCGCGGGCGAGAACGTGGGCCTGCTGCTCCGCGGCCTCAAGCGCGAGGACGTCGAGCGCGGGCAGGTCGTCTGCAAGACCGGGTCGATCACCCCCCACACCGAGTTCGAGGCGCGGGTCTACATCCTGTCCAAGGACGAGGGTGGGCGTCACAACCCGTTCTACTCGAACTACCGTCCGCAGTTCTACTTCCGCACCACGGACGTCACCGGCGTCATCACGCTGCCCGAGGGCACCGAGATGGTCATGCCCGGCGACAACACCGAGATGAGCGTCGCGCTGATCCAGCCGATCGCCATGGAGGAGGGCCTGCGCTTCGCCATCCGCGAGGGCGGCCGCACCGTGGGCGCCGGCCAGGTCGTCACGATCACCAAGTAGCACCCGCGACAGGGGCCCGGCTGCGTGCAGCCGGGCCCCTGTCAGGTCCGGGGGGCCTCCGGCGGCCGGGGCGAGCCGGTACCGCGCCGGGCCTGCCCCGGGCCGCCCGGTGCCCTCGGTCACACGGCCCGGGGCCGGTTGGACCGATCGGCCCGGCGTCTGGCAGACTCATCCAGTCACCCGCGGCGGGCCCTCGTCGGCTCGCGCCTCCACCGGTGACGACCACAGCACACCATCCAGCACGCGCAGGGTGCCGCACTGGCGACACGCCCGAGCGCGGGGGTCGGTCCGGCGCAGCGCCGGCCGGCGCGGCCCGCACCCGGCACCCGCAGCGCGGGCCGGTGGCGCGGCCCGACCGGGACGCACCGCGCAGCACGACCAGCGGCACGAGCAGAGAGAGACGGGACGGCATGGCGGGACAGAAGATCCGCATCAGGCTGAAGTCGTACGACCACGAGGTCATCGACAGCTCGGCGCGCAAGATCGTCGACACGGTGACCAACGCCGGCGCGACCGTCGTCGGTCCCGTGCCGCTGCCGACGGAGAAGAACGTCTTCGTCGTGATCCGCTCGCCGCACAAGTACAAGGACAGCCGCGAGCAGTTCGAGATGCGCACCCACAAGCGCCTGATCGACATCATCGATCCCACGCCGAAGGCGGTCGACTCGCTCATGCGCCTCGACCTGCCGGCGGACGTGAACATCGAGATCAAGCTCTGAGACCGGTCCCAGGACGGATGAGGACACCATGACTTCCACCGCTGAGCGCCGGGTCACCGGCCTCCTGGGCGCCAAGCTCGGCATGACCCAGGTCTGGGACGACACCGGCCGCCTCGTGCCGGTCACCGTCGTCCAGGTCACCCCCAACGTCGTCACCCAGGTGCGCACGGCCGAGCGCGACGGCTACTCCGCCGTCCAGCTGGCCTTCGGCCAGGTCGACCCCCGCCGGGTCACCCAGCCGCTGAGCGGCCACTTCGCCGCGGCGGGCACCACGCCGCGCCGGCACCTGGCCGAGCTGCGCACCGCCGACGCCGCCAGCTACACCCTCGGCCAGGAGCTCTCGGCCGACCTCTTCTCCGCGGGCCAGGTCGTCGACGTCGTCGGCACCACCCGCGGCAAGGGCACCGCCGGCGTCATGAAGCGCCACGGGTTCTCCGGCGTCGGCGCCAGCCACGGCGCGCACCGCAACCACCGCAAGCCCGGGTCGATCGGCGGGGCCTCGACCCCGGGCCGCGTCTTCAAGGGCATGCGGATGGCCGGGCGGATGGGCGCGGTGCGGCAGACCACGCAGAACCTCACCGTCCACGCCGTCGACGTCGAGAAGTCCCTGGTGCTGGTCCGCGGGGCCGTCCCCGGGTCCCGCGGCGCGCTGGTGCTGATCAAGACCGCCTCCAAGCAGGCGCAGACCACCGGGGAGGCCTGAGATGCCCACCACGTTCGCCGACAAGAAGGCCGGCGCCGACCGCACGGTCGACGTCACCGACGCCGAGGGCGCGGCGGCCGGCACGGCCGAGCTGCCGGGCGCGCTGTTCGACGCCCGCGCCTCCGTGCCGCTGATGCACCAGGTGGTCGTGGCCCAGCTCGCCGCGGCGCGCCAGGGCACGCACGACACCAAGAACCGCGGCGAGGTGCGCGGCGGCGGCAAGAAGCCGTACAAGCAGAAGGGCACCGGGCGCGCCCGGCAGGGCTCGCTGCGCGCGCCGCAGTTCGCCGGCGGCGGCGTGGTGCACGGTCCCACCCCGCGCGACTACGCCCAGCGCACGCCCAAGAAGATGAAGGCCGCCGCACTGCGCGGGGCCCTCTCCGACCGGGCCCGCGCCGGGCGGGTGCACGTGCTCAGCTCGCTGGTCACCGGTGACGCGCCGTCGACCAGGACCGCGCTGTCGGCCCTGGCCCGGGTCAGCGGCGCCGCGCACGTCCTGGTCGTCCTCGACCGGGGCGACGAGCTCGCGCGCCGCAGCCTGCGCAACGCGCCCCAGGTGCACCTGCTGCACGCCGACCAGCTGAACACCTACGACGTCCTCGTCGCCGACGACGTCGTCTTCACCCGCGCCGCGCTCGAGGCCTTCGTGGCCCACGCGACGCGCGCCACCGCCGGCAGCACCGTCACCACCACTGAGGAGGAGGGCGCGTGACCGCCGTCACGAGCACCGCCAAGGACCCCCGCGACGTGCTGATCGCCCCCGTGGTGTCCGAGAAGAGCTACGCCCTGCTCGACCGGGGCGAGTACACGTTCCTGGTCGACCCGCGGTCGAACAAGACCGAGATCAAGGTCGCCGTCGAGAAGGTCTTCGGCGTGAAGGTGGCCTCGGTCAACACCCTGAACCGCCAGGGCAAGCGCCGTCGCACCCGCACGGGCACCGGCAAGCGCAAGGACACCAAGCGCGCCGTGGTCACCCTGCGCGAGGGCACCATCGACATCTTCGGGGGAGGGGCCTGACATGGGCATCCGCAACTACAAGCCCACGACGCCCGGCCGCCGCGGCAGCTCCGTCGCCGACTTCGTCGAGGTCACGCGCAGCGAGCCCGAGAAGTCGCTGGTGCGGCCGCTGCCCAAGAAGGGCGGCCGCAACAACACCGGGCGGATCACCACGCGCCACCAGGGCGGCGGGCACAAGCGCGCCTACCGCATCGTCGACTTCCGCCGCCACGACAAGGACGGCGTGCCGGCGAAGGTCGCCCACATCGAGTACGACCCGAACCGCACCGCGCGGCTGGCGCTGCTGCACTACGTCGACGGCACCAAGCGCTACATCCTGGCGCCGACCCGCCTGCGCCAGGGCGACCGGATCGAGAACGGCCCCGAGGCCGACATCAAGCCCGGCAACAACCTGCCGCTGCGCAACATCCCGGTCGGCACCGTCGTCCACGCCGTCGAGCTCCGCCCCGGCGGCGGCGCGAAGATGGCGCGCTCGGCGGGCGCCAGCATCCAGCTGGTGGCCCGCGAGGGCGGCAACGCGCAGCTGCGGCTCCCCTCCGGCGAGGTGCGCATCGTCGACGTGCGCTGCCGCGCCACCGTCGGCGAGGTCGGCAACGCCGAGCAGTCGAACATCAACTGGGGCAAGGCCGGCCGGATGCGCTGGAAGGGCAAGCGCCCGACCGTGCGCGGCGTGGCCATGAACCCGGTCGACCACCCGCACGGCGGCGGCGAGGGCAAGACCTCCGGCGGCCGCCACCCCGTCAGCCCCTCCGGCAAGCCCGAGGGCCGCACCCGCCAGCCGGGCAAGGCGAGCGACCGGCAGATCATCCGCCGTCGCCGCACCGGCAAGAACAAGCGCTGAGAGAGGGCGAGCAGACGATGCCGCGCAGCCTGAAGAAGGGCCCCTTCGTGGACGACCACCTCACCAAGAAGGTGGACGCCCAGAACGAGAAGGGCACGAAGAACGTCATCCGCACCTGGTCGCGCCGGTCGATGATCATCCCCGACATGCTCGGGCACACCATCGCCGTGCACGACGGCCGCAAGCACGTGCCGGTGTTCGTCACCGAGGCGATGGTCGGGCACAAGCTCGGCGAGTTCGCCCCGACGCGCACCTTCCGCGGCCACGAGAAGGACGACCGGCGGGGGCGTCGGCGATGAGCACCCCCACGAGCGGACGGAGCACGACGGTGGTCGAGGCCAGGGCGCAGGCGCGCTTCGTGCGCGTCACCCCGCAGAAGGCGCGCCGCGTCGTCGACCTCATCCGGGGCCGGCAGACCGAGGACGCCGTGGCGGTGCTCAGCTTCGCCCCGCAGGCGGTGAGCGAGACGGTGCTCAAGGTCGTGCAGAGCGCGGTCGCCAACGCCCGCGTCAAGGCCGACCGCGCCAGCGAGCCCTTCGACGAGCGCGAGCTCGTCGTCGCCGCGGCGTACGTCGACGAGGGGCCGAGCCTCAAGCGCTTCCGCCCCCGCGCCCAGGGCCGCGCAGGGCGGATCCTCAAGCGCACGAGCCACATCACGGTCGTGGTGGCTCCCCGGGTCTCCCGGGCCGACCACGCGCAGCAGCAGCGGTCGATCGCGGTGTCGGCGCCGTCGCGCGGCACCAGCACCAGGAGGGCATGAGCGTGGGACAGAAGGTCAACCCGCACGGGTTCCGGTTGGGCATCACCACCGAGCACAAGTCGCGGTGGTTCGCCGACAGCACCAAGGTCGGCCAGCGCTACCGCGACTACGTCAAGGAGGACGTGGCCATCCGCGCCCTCATGGGCAAGGGCATGGACCGCGCCGGCATCGCGCGGGTCGAGATCGAGCGCACCCGCGACCGGGTGCGCGTCGACATCCACACCGCCCGCCCGGGCATCGTCATCGGCCGCCGCGGCGCCGAGGCCGACCGCCTGCGCGGCGAGCTGGAGAAGCTCACCGGCAAGCAGGTGCAGCTGAACATCCTCGAGGTGAAGAACCCCGAGGTCGAGGCGCAGCTGGTGGCGCAGGGCATCGCCGAGCAGCTGGCGAGCCGCGTCTCGTTCCGGCGGGCGATGCGCAAGGGCATGCAGACCGCGCAGCGGGCCGGCGCCCAGGGCATCCGCGTGCAGTGCTCCGGCCGCCTCGGCGGTGCGGAGATGAGCCGCTCGGAGTTCTACCGCGAGGGTCGCGTGCCCCTGCACACCCTGCGGGCGAACATCGACTACGGCCTGTACGAGGCGAAGACCACCTTCGGCCGCATCGGCGTGAAGGTGTGGATCTACAAGGGCGACGTCACCCAGCGCGAGCTGGCGGCGCAGCAGGCCGC
>CADCUY010000552.1 GCA_902806005.1 uncultured Quadrisphaera sp.
GCTGGTCCTGTTCGGCGCCACCGGCGACCTCGCGGCCCGGATGGTGCTGCCCGCGGTCGCGGCGCTGGCCGCCGCCGGGTCGCTGCCGCGGCGGTTCCGGCTCGTGGGCAACGGCCGGGGCGAGAAGACCGACGAGGAGTTCCGCGAGCTCGTCCGGGGCGTCCTCGACCCCGGCGCCGAGGGCGCCGTGCTCGACGAGGCGGGCTTCGCGGCCCTGGCCGCGGCCCTGCGCTTCGCGGGCGGCGGCTTCGCCGTGGAGGACCCGGGCGCCCTGCCCGACGTCGTGGCCACCGCCCTGGCCGAGCTCGGGGAGGGGGCGCGGGTCGTCCACTACCTGGCCCTCCCGCCGTCCGCGTTCGTGCCGTACACCCGGGCGCTGGCCGAGCACGGCCTCGCCGACGGCGCGCAGGTGGTCTTCGAGAAGCCCTACGGCACGTCCCGGGCGAGCTTCGAGGAGCTCGACGAGCTCGTGCTCTCGGTCTTCGACGAGGACCGGGTCTTCCGCATCGACCACTTCCTCGGCAAGGAGGCGACCCAGCAGCTGCACGTGCTGCGCCACGCCAACCGGTGGGTGGAGCAGCTGTGGGGCGCCGACGCCGTCGAGCAGGTGCAGGTCGACGTGCCCGAGACCCTCGACGTCGCCGACCGGGCCGAGTTCTACGACGAGACCGGTGCCACGCTCGACATGCTCGTCACCCACCTGCTGCAGGTCGCGGCCGAGGTGGCGATGGAGCCCCCGGCGGGCACCGGGGCCGACGAGCTCGTCGCGGCGCTGGAGGCCGCGCTCGCGGCCTTCCGCCCCATCGACCCGGCGGAGGCGGTGCTGGGCCAGGTCGAGGGCTACCGCGACCTGCCCGAGGTCGCCGACGGCTCGACCACCGACACCTTCACCGCCGCCCGGCTGTGGGTCGACACCGACCGGTGGCGCGGGGTGCCCTTCCTGCTGCGCTCCGGCAAGCAGCTGGCGGGCAGCGCGCAGCAGGTGTCCCTGGTGCTGCGACGCCCGGAGGCCGGCGTGCCGGGGCTCGACCTCGGCGCCGACGGTGACCACGTGCAGGCGCTCACGCTCGAGCTCGCCGGCTCGGGCGAGCTGAGCATCGGGGTCACCGCGCGGCGGCCCGGCGGCGACGACGAGCTGGTGGACGGCGCGCTGGTCCTCTCGCTGCCCGACCTGCCGCGCGCCGAGCCGCTGCCGCCCTACGCGGCGCTGCTCCGCGACGTCCTGCTCGGCGAGCGGGGGCTGTTCACCGCCACCGCCGGGCTGCGCGAGACGTGGCGGGTGGTGGGCCCCCTGCTGGCCGAGCGGCCGGAGGTGGTGCCCTACGAGCCCGGCTCGTGGGGCCCGGAGGCGGCGCAGGCGCTGCCCGGCGGCGCCGGCTGGCTCTCGCAGCGGGGCGGCCGCGCGGCTGGGTAGACTCGAGCAGCCGCGACTGGCGTGAGGTGGGGGACCACCGGGGAGCGGCGCCGAGCACCAGCACCGCGAGTCGTCCGCCTGGGCCCGTGGCGCACCGCCCGCTGCCCCGCGCCCCGCCCACCCCCGGGAGTCCCGATGACCCAGACGCCACTGCGCCCCGACACCCTCACCGACGCCCCGCTCGCCGAGGTCGACCCCGAGATCGCCGCCGTCCTGGCCGGCGAGCTCGCCCGCCAGCGCGACACCCTCGAGATGATCGCCAGCGAGAACTTCGCCCCCCGCGCGGTGCTCGAGGCGCAGGGCTCGGTGCTCACCAACAAGTACGCCGAGGGCTACCCCGGCCGCCGCTACTACGGCGGGTGCGAGCAGGTCGACATCGCCGAGGAGCTGGCCCGCAGCCGCGGGAAGGCGCTGTTCGGCGCCGAGCACATCAACGTCCAGCCCCACTCCGGCGCCACCGCGAACGCCGCGGTGATGCACGCCCTGATCCGCCCCGGCGACACCATCCTCGGCCTCGAGCTCGCCCACGGCGGGCACCTGACGCACGGGATGAAGGCCAACTTCTCCGGCCGCCTCTTCGACGTCGCCTCCTACGGGGTCGACCCGCAGACCTTCCGCGTCGACATGGACGCCGTGCGCGCCGTGGCGCTGGAGCGCCGCCCGAAGCTGATCATCGCCGGGTGGTCGGCGTACCCGCGCCACCTCGACTTCGCCGCCTTCCGCGCGATCGCCGACGAGGTCGGGGCGCTGCTGCTCACCGACATGGCCCACTTCGCCGGCCTGGTCGCCGCCGGTGCGCACCCCTCGCCGGTGCCGCACTCCGACGTGGTGACCACCACCGTGCACAAGACCCTCGCCGGGCCGCGCAGCGGGATCATCCTCTCCAAGGCCCAGCACGCCAAGAAGCTGGACTCCGCGGTCTTCCCCGGCCAGCAGGGCGGGCCGCTGATGCACGCGGTCGCCGGCAAGGCGGTGGCGTTCCGGATCGCCGCCACCGAGGAGTTCCGCGAGCGCCAGGCCCGCACCCTCGAGGGCGCGCAGGTCATCGCCGAGCGGCTGACCGCTCCCGACGCGGCGGCCCACGGCGTGAGCGTGCTGACCGGCGGCACCGACGTGCACCTGGTGCTGGTCGACCTGCGCCACTCCACCCTCGACGGCCAGCAGGCCGAGGACCGCCTGCACGCCGCGGGCATCACCGTGAACCGCAACGCGGTGCCGTTCGACCCCCGCCCGCCGATGGTCACCTCGGGCCTGCGGATCGGCACCCCGGCGCTGGCCACCCGCGGCTTCGGGGCCGAGGAGTTCGCCGAGGTCGCCGACGTCGTGGCCGGGGCGCTCGACCCCGCGGCCGACCTCGCGCCGCTGCGCGCCCGGGTGCGGCGCCTGACCGAGGCCTTCCCGCTCTACCCCGGGCTGGGGGAGTGACCGCCCGGCTCCTCGACGGCGTCGCCACCGCGGCCACGATCAAGGGCGAGCTGCGCGAGCGCGTGGCCGCCCTGGCCGAGCGCGGCGTGCGGCCCGGCCTGGGCACCGTGCTGGTCGGCGACGACCCGGGCAGCCGGGCCTACGTGCGCGGCAAGCACCGCGACTGCGCCGAGGTGGGCATCGAGTCGCTGCGGGTCGACCTGCCGGCCACCGCCAGCCAGCAGCAGGTCGAGGACGCCGTGGCGGCGCTCGACGCCGACCCGGGGTGCACCGGGTTCATCGTCCAGCTGCCCCTGCCCGAGCACCTGGACGCCGACCGCGTCGTCCGGCTCATCACCCCCGCCAAGGACGCCGACGGGCTGCACCCGGCCAACCTCGGCGAGCTCGTCGCGCGCGTCGGCGGCCCCATCGCCACGCCGCTGCCCTGCACGCCGTCGGGGGTGCTGGAGATCCTGCGGCGCCACGGCATCGACCTCGCCGGGGCGCGGGTGTGCGTGGTGGGCCGCAGCGTCATCGTCGGGCGCACCCTGGGGCTGCTGCTGACCCGGCGCGGGGTGGACGCCACGGTGACCTCCTGCCACACGCGCACGAGGGACCTCGCCGAGCACCTGCGGGCCGCGGACGTCGTCGTCGCCGGCGCCGGGGTGCCGGCCATGGTGACCCCGGCGATGGTGCGCCCGGGCGCCGTGGTCGTCGACGTCGGCATCTCGCGGGTGGTCGACCCGGAGACGGGCTCCGGCCGGCTGGTCGGCGACGTCGACCCGGCCGTCGCGGAGGTGGCGGGATGGTTCACCCCGGTGCCGGGCGGGATCGGGCCGATGACCCGGGCGATGCTGCTGAGCAACGTGGTCGACGCCGCCGAGCGGGCGCTCGCCGCCCGCTGACCCGCGCCACCGCTCAGAACGCGGGAGCGCGCCCGGCGGTGCTCTCGCGCACCACCAGGCGGTGCCCGACCACGGTGCTGCGGGCCGGGGCGGCCGCCCCGGCGCCCAGCCGGTCGGCGAGGCCGGCGACGGCGAGCC
>CADCUY010000553.1 GCA_902806005.1 uncultured Quadrisphaera sp.
CGCTCACTTCCGGCCCTACCTGCCGCTGCTGCTGACGCTGTTCGTGCTCATCCTGGTGAACAACCTCGCGGGGATCATCCCGGTGGTCCAGTTCCCGACGATGAGCCGGGTCGGCTTCCCCCTCGCGCTCGCGCTCGGGGTCTGGGCCGTCTACCTGGTCGCCAGCCTGCGGCACAAGGGCCTCGGGGGCTTCTTCCGCAGCCTCGTGCCCCCGGGCCTGCCCGTCTTCGTGGTGCCGGTCGTCTTCGCGCTCGAGCTGCTGACCTTCCTGGTCACCCGGCCGGTCACCCTGACGCTGCGGCTCTTCGGCAACATGTTCGCCGGGCACATCCTCCTGCTGCTGTTCGCCCTCGGCGGCGAGTACCTGCTCCTCGAGGGCGAGGGCCTGCTCAAGCTCGTCTCGATCCCGGCGTTCGCGATGTTCTTCATCTTCACGGCGTTCGAGATCCTGATCTCGTTCCTGCAGGCCTACGTCTTCATCCTGCTGGCCTCCATCTACATCGCCGAGGTCTACGCCGAGGAGCACTGACGCTCGGCACCCACCCCTGACCAGCACCACCCGCCCGCACCACCCGGTTGCGCGGCACGACCGAGAGGAAACGGACGGATCATGGAAGGCTCTCTGGGAATCGTGGGCTACGGCCTGTCAGCGATCGGCCCCGGCATCGGCATCGGGCTCATCTTCGCCGCCTACGTGAGCGGCGTCGCCCGCCAGCCCGAGGCGCGCGGCGTGCTGCAGACCATCGCCATCCTCGGCTTCGTGCTCTGCGAGCAGCTGGCCATCTTCGGCATCGCCCTCGCCTTCGTCTTCGGCTGACCGCCAGCATCCCCAGCACCGCACAGCATCACGAGGAGCAGACGATGAGCGCACTCAGCACGGCGGTGGTCCTGGCTGCCGAGGCGGCCGGTGGCGAGGAGACCGGCGACGGCGAGGAGAGCTTCTGGGAGGGCGCCTACCCGGTCATCCCGCACCCGGGTGAGCTCATCCTCGGCATCATCGCCTTCGCCGTCCTCTACTACTTCGCCGCGAAGTACGCCGTGCCGCGCCTGGAGGCGATGCTCGCCCAGCGGCGCAGCGAGATCCAGGGCGGCATCGAGCGCGCCGAGCAGGCGCAGGCCGAGGCGGACGCGGCGCTGGCCGAGTACCGCGACCAGCTCGCCGGCGCCCGCACTGAGGCCTCCCGGCTGCGCGAGGAGGCCCGCGCCGAGGGCGCGGTGATCCTCGCGGAGATGCGCGAGCGCGCCTCGGCCGAGGCCGCGCGGATCACCGAGGCCGCGCAGCGGCAGGTGCAGGCCGAGCGCCAGCAGGCCATGGCCCAGCTGCGCCTCGAGGTCGGCGGCCTCGCCACCACCCTGGCCTCGACCATCGTCGGCGAGTCGCTCACCGACTCGGCCCGCCAGTCGCGGGTGATCGACCGCTTCCTCGCCGAGCTCGAGCACGCCGACCCGGACGACGTCCGGGCGGGCGCGTCGGTCGGCGGCCCGGCCCGGGACGGCGCGGGCGACGAGCCCGGCGCCGTGCGCTCGGCCGTGGCGGGCGCCAAGCGCCTTCTCGGCGGGCTGACCGGCGGCGACGACGACGCACCGGCCGAGCCGCCGGTGCCCGAGCCGCGCGAGACCGGCGGCGCCACCCGCAGCTCCACCCGGGCGCCGCGCTCGTCCGGGGGCGCGCCCCGCACCTCCGGCGGGTCCACCCGGGCGCCGCGCGAGCCGGGCACCGGGGGTCGCTCCTGATGCGAGGCCAGTCGCGGACGTCGCTCGCCGAGGCGCGCGAGCGCCTCGACCCGGTGCTGTCGACCGGGGGCGGGGCCTCGGCCGCCGACACCGCCGCCCTCGGCGGCGAGCTCTTCTCGGTCGTGGGCCTGCTGGACAGCAGCTCCGCGCTGCGGCGCGCCCTCACCGACCCCTCGCGGGGCGGCGACGACAAGGCGGCCCTGGCGCAGCGGCTGCTCCGGGGCCAGGTCGGCGACCTGGCCCTGGACGTCGTCGCGGGCGTCGTCCGCGCCCGGTGGTCCGCCGACCGCGACCTCGCCGACGGCTTGGAGCAGCTCGGCACGCAGGCCCTGCTGGCCTCCGCCGAGCGCGACGGCGAGCTCGACCGCGTCGAGGACGAGGTCTTCCGGCTCTCGCGGATCGTCGCGGGCGACCGCGCGCTGGCCGCCGCCTTCGGCGACCGGGCGGCCGGCACCGCCACGCGCAGCGACCTGGTCGACCGCCTGCTGGGCGCCAAGGTGCACCCGGTGACCCTCGCACTGGTGCGCCAGGCCGTGACGGCCCCCCGCGGCCGCCCCGTCGAGGCCGCCCTCGCGCAGGTGCTCGACGAGGCCGCTGCCCGCCGCCAGCGCCTCGTGGCCGTGGTCACCGCCGCGGTGCCCCTCACCGACAAGCAGATCGACCGGCTCGCCCGGGCCCTGGGAAGGGTCTACGGCCGTCCGGTGCTGGTGGAGGTGGCGATCGATCCCGAGGTCGTCGGCGGCGTGCGCGTCACCGTGGGCGACGAGGTCCTCGACTCCACCGTCGCCGCCCGCCTCGAGGAGGCCCGCCGCCGGCTCGCCGGCTAGGCCCCCGCAGCACCGCCGCACCACCCAGCGCCACCACGAGACATCCCAGCACGAAACAGCAGAGAGCAGAGGCACCCCGATGGCCGAGCTGACCATCCGCCCCGACGAGATCCGCGACGCGCTCGAGCAGTTCGTCTCCTCCTACGCCCCGGACGCCGCCACCGCCGAGGAGGTCGGCCTCGTCGTCGAGGCCGGCGACGGCATCGCCCGCGTCGAGGGCCTGCCCTCGGTCATGGCGAACGAGCTCCTGCGCTTCGAGGACGGCACCCTCGGCCTGGCGCAGAACCTCGAGGACCGCGAGATCGGCGTCGTCGTGCTCGGCGAGTTCCGCGGCATCGACGCCGGCCAGCCCGTCCACCGCACCGGGGAGATCCTCTCGGTGCCGGTGGGCGACGGCTACCTCGGCCGGGTCGTCGACCCCCTGGGCCAGCCCATCGACGGCCGCGGGGAGATCGAGGCCGAGAGCCGCCGCGCCCTGGAGCTCCAGGCGCCGTCGGTGATGATGCGCAAGTCGGTGCACGAGCCCCTGCAGACCGGCATCAAGGCCATCGACGCCATGACGCCGATCGGCCGCGGCCAGCGCCAGCTGATCATCGGCGACCGGCAGACCGGCAAGACCGCGGTCGCCGTCGACACGATCATCAACCAGAAGGCCAACTGGGAGTCCGGCGACCCCCAGAAGCAGGTGCGCTGCATCTACGTGGCGATCGGCCAGAAGGGCTCGACCATCGCCAGCGTCCGCGCGGCGCTGGAGGAGTCCGGGGCGCTGGAGTACACGACCATCGTGGCGGCCCCCGCCTCCGACCCGGCGGGCTTCAAGTACCTCGCGCCCTACACCGGCTCGGCCATCGGCCAGCACTGGATGTACAACGGCAAGCACGTGCTGATCGTCTTCGACGACCTCTCCAAGCAGGCCGAGGCCTACCGCGCCGTCTCGCTGCTGCTGCGCCGGCCCCCGGGCCGCGAGGCCTACCCGGGCGACGTCTTCTACCTGCACTCCCGGCTGCTCGAGCGGTGCGCGAAGCTCTCCGACGAGCTCGGCGGCGGCTCGATGACCGGTCTGCCGCTGATCGAGACCAAGTCGAACGACGTCTCGGCGTACATCCCGACCAACGTCATCTCGATCACCGACGGGCAGATCTTCCTCGAGTCCGACCTGTTCAACGCCAACCAGCGCCCCGCGGTCAACGTGGGCGTCTCGGTCAGCCGCGTCGGCGGCGACGCGCAGATCAAGGCGATGAAGAAGGTCTCCGGCACCCTGAAGATCGACCTCGCGCAGTTCCGCTCGCTGCAGGCCTTCGCGATGTTCGCCTCCGACCTCGACGCCGCCTCGCGCCAGCAGCTCGACCGCGGCCAGCGGCTGCTGGAGCTGCTCAAGCAGCCCCAGTACTCCCCGTACCCGGTGGAGGAGCAGGTCGTCTCGATCTGGGCGGGCACCCGCGGCAAGTTCGACAAGGTGGCCGTGGAGGACGTGCGGCGGTTCGAGCAGCAGTTCCTCGACCACCTGCGCCGCAAGGACGTCGCCCTCGGCGTCATCCGCGAGACGGGGCAGCTCAGCGACGACACGGTCGAGGCCCTCGAGAAGGAGATCGAGGAGTTCGGCCGGAACTTCGACGCCGGCGCCGGCGCGGGGCACGACGAGCACGTCGACCCGGCGGACGAGAGCGACTCCGAGCAGGAGCAGATCGTCCGGCAGTCGAGGCGCTGACGTGGCCGGGCAGCTGCGGGTCTACCGCGGGCGGATCAAGTCGACGCAGTCGATGCAGAAGATCTTCCGCGCCATGGAGCTGATCGCCACCTCCCGCATCAGCCGCGCTCGGCAGGCCGTGGCGGCGTCCAACCCGTACGCCCGCGCCCTGACCCGGGCGGTCTCGGCAGTGGCGACGTTCACCGACGCCGAGCACCCGCTGATCACGGAGCGGACGAACGTGCGCCGCGCCGCCGTGCTCGTGGTCACCAGCGACCGCGGCATGGCCGGCGCGTACTCGGCCGGGGCCCTGAAGGAGGCCGAGCGGCTCATCGCCCGGCTGCGCGAGCAGGGCACCGAGGCGGTGCTCTTCGTCGCCGGCCGCAAGGGCGAGGCGTTCTACCGCTTCCGCCGCCGCGAGATCCAGCGCGAGTGGACCGGCGAGTCGGAGTCCCCGACCTACGAGACCGCCTCGGCCATCGGCCAGACCCTGGTCGAGGCCTTCCTCGACGGGCTCGACCCCGACGGCTCCGACGCCGACGCCCAGCGCGACGTGCGCCAGGAGGAGCGGCCGGAGGCGGTGGGCGACCGCTACCGCGGCCCCGGCGTCGACGAGATCCACGTGGTCTACACGCGCTTCGTCAACATGGTCACCCAGGAGCCGACGGCGCTGCGGCTGCTGCCGCTCGAGGTGGTCGAGGGCGTCGAGGCGCCCGCGGAGTCCGACCTGCTGCCGCTGTACGACTTCGAGCCCGACGTCGACCAGGTGCTCGACGCGCTGCTGCCCCGCTACGTCAGCGCGCGCATCTTCAACGCCCTGCTGCAGGCCGCGGCCAGCGAGCACGCGGCCCGCCAGCGGGCCATGAAGTCGGCGGGCGACAACGCCGACGACCTGATCCGCCAGTTCACCCGCTTGGCCAACCAGGCGCGCCAGTCGGAGATCACGCAGGAGATCAGCGAGATCGTCTCCGGCGCCGACGCGCTCGCCGACGCCAACAGCTAGACCGCCACCCCGCGAAAGAGGCCACCATGACCGCCACCGCCACCCCCGAGACCGACCGCGGAGCCGACGACCTCGCCACTGGCCGCATCGCCCGCGTCACGGGCCCGGTCGTCGACATCGAGTTCCCCGCGGGCGGCCTGCCCGACATCTACAACGCGCTGAAGATCAACTACAACCTGCTCGGCGAGGACGTGGTGCTGACCCTCGAGGTCGCCCAGCACATCGGCGACAACGTCGTCCGCGCCATCGCCCTCAAGCCCACCGACGGGCTCGTGCGCGGGATGAGCGTGACCAACACCGGCGGGCCGATCACCGTGCCGGTCGGCAACGGCACCCTGGGCAGGGTCTTCAACGCCATCGGCGAGCCCCTGAACCTCGCCCCGGGCGAGCGCCTGGAGGTCACCGAGCGCTGGGGCATCCACCGCAAGGCCCCCGCCTTCGACCAGCTGGAGTCCAAGACCCAGCTGTTCGAGACCGGCATCAAGGTCATCGACCTGCTCACCCCGTACGTGCAGGGCGGCAAGATCGGCCTGTTCGGCGGGGCCGGCGTGGGCAAGACCGTGCTGATCCAGGAGATGATCCAGCGCGTCGCCCAGAACCACGGCGGCGTCTCGGTCTTCGCCGGCGTCGGGGAGCGCACCCGCGAGGGCAACGACCTCATCGGCGAGATGGAGGAGGCCGGCGTCTTCGACAAGACCGCGCTGGTCTTCGGGCAGATGGACGAGCCGCCGGGCACCCGGCTGCGCGTGGCGCTGTCGGCGCTGACGATGGCGGAGTACTTCCGCGACGTCCAGGGGCAGGACGTCCTGCTCTTCATCGACAACATCTTCCGCTTCACCCAGGCCGGCTCCGAGGTCTCCACCCTGCTGGGGCGCATGCCCTCCGCGGTGGGCTACCAGCCGAACCTGGCCGACGAGATGGGCGTGCTCCAGGAGCGGATCACCTCCACCCGCGGCCACTCGATCACCTCGCTGCAGGCGATCTACGTGCCCGCCGACGACTACACCGACCCGGCGCCGGCGACGACCTTCGCCCACCTGGACGCGACCACCGAGCTCTCGCGCGAGATCGCGTCCCGCGGGCTCTACCCGGCGGTCGACCCCCTGGCCTCGACCTCGCGCATCCTCGACGCGCGCTACCTGGGGCAGGCCCACTACGACACCGCGGTGCGGGTCAAGGGGATCCTCCAGCGCAACAAGGAGCTCCAGGACATCATCGCCATCCTGGGCGTCGACGAGCTGTCGGAGGAGGACAAGATCCTCGTCAACCGGGCCCGGCGCATCCAGCAGTTCCTCTCCCAGAACACGTACATGGCGGAGAAGTTCACCGGCGTCCCCGGCTCGACCGTGCCCCTGAAGGACACGGTGGAGTCGTTCTCGAAGATCGCCGACGGCGACTACGACCACGTGGCCGAGCAGGCGTTCTTCAACGTCGGCTCCATCGAGGACGTCGAGGCCAAGTGGGCCTCGATCCAGAAGGAGACCGGCCAGTGACCCTGAGGGTCCAGGTGGTCTCCGCGGAGAAGGAGGTGTGGTCGGGCGAGGCGGGCATCGTCGTCGCCCGCACCACCGACGGTGAGATCGGCGTGCTCACCGGCCACCAGCCGACCCTCGCCGTGCTGCTCGAGGGCGAGGTGCGGGTGGGCACCGGCGGCATCGGCAGCGGCGGCGACGCCCTGACCGCGCGGATCGACGGGGGCTTCCTCTCGGTCGAGAACGACACCGTGCTCGTGGTGGCCGAGCGCGTCACCATCGCCGACACGGGCGCCGGGACGTCGGGCGGCAGGTCGTCCGGGCGCCCCGCCGCCTAGGCCGGCACCGGGCGAGCACCGAACGCCGTGGACCCCGTCGACCAGCTCGTCGTGGTGCTGAGCACCCTGGCGGGCCTGGTGGCCGTCGCGGTGCTGCTCTTCGTCATCCGGGTCGTGGCGCTGGTGCGCCACGGCGGTGCCTTCGACTGCTCCTGGCGGCGCGTGGAGGCGGCGTCCTCCGGGGCGCCGGAGGGGGCCGACGCCGCGAGCCGGTGGGCCCTCGGGGTCGCCCACGTCGGGTCCGACGCGCTCGAGTGGTGGCGGGTGTTCTCGCTCTCCCCGCGCCCGCGCTCGACCTGGCACCGCTCGGCCCTGGAGGTGCTCGAGCGCCGCTCGCCCCACCCGGGGGAGGCGCCGGTGCTGTTCAGCGGCGCGATGGTGGTGCGGTGCGCCCAGCGCGAGGACGGGACCGACCGCCAGCCCTTCGAGCTGGCGATGAGCCCCGACGCGTACACCGGCTTCGCGTCCTGGCTCGAGTCGTCGCCGCCGCGCGACCGCGGCGGTGTGATGTGACCGCCGCGGCGGGGGAGGACCGGGTGGCGGCGTGGAGGTGATCCGGGTCGTCGGCGACCCGGGCGGCCCGGGCCTGCGCGGCGAGGTCACCGTGCCCGGGGCCAAGAACAGCGCTCTGAAGCTCATGGCGGCCGCTCTGCTCGCCCCGGGCACCACGGTGCTGCACGACGTGCCCGACATCCTCGACGTGGCGATCATGGCCGAGCTGCTCCGGCGCCTGGGCTGCACCGTCGACCACACCGTCGACGGCCACCACGTCGTCATCGAGGTGCCCGAGGAGGTCGGCCACCGCGCCGACTACGAGCTGGTGCGGGCGATGCGGGCCTCGATCAGCGTCCTCGGCCCCCTGCTGGCCCGGGTCGGCGAGGTCGACGTCGCGGTGCCCGGCGGGGACGCGATCGGCTCGCGCGGGCTCGACCTGCACGCCGAGGGCCTGCGCGCGCTGGGCGCCGAGGTGCAGGTCGCCCACGGCTACCTGCTCGCCCGGGCGCCGCGCGGGCTCGAGGGCACGACGGTGCCCCTGGCCTTCCCCTCCGTGGGGGCCACCGAGAACCTGCTCATGGCCGCGGTGCTGGCCCGCGGCACCACGGTGCTGGTGAACGTGGCCCGCGAGCCCGAGATCGTCGACCTGGCCGCGATGCTCACCGCCATGGGCGCCCGGATCGCCGGCGCGGGCACCTCCACCATCACCGTCGAGGGCGTCGCCCGGCTGCACCCCGTGGAGCACCGGGTGGTGCCCGACCGGATCGTGGCGGGCACCTTCCTCTACGCCGCGGCCGCCACCGGGGGCGACGTGCACGTGCGCGGCGCCCGCGCCGACCACCTGACGATGGTGGTCGACAAGCTCGAGGCCGCCGGCGCGGCCGTGCTGGAGACCGGCGAGGGCCTGCAGGTGCTCGGACCGGTCGCGCCGCTGCGCCCCGCGGCGGTCGACGTCGCGACCCTGCCGTACCCGGGCTTCCCCACCGACCTGCAGCCCTTCGCGCTGGTGCTGGGCTCGGTCGCCGACGGCTCCGCGGTGGTCACCGAGAACCTCTTCGAGACCCGGTTCCGGTTCGTCCACGAGGTGGCCCGGCTCGGCGCCGACGTCCGGGTCGAGGGCCACCACGTGCTGGTCCGCGGGCGTCCGGTGCTCTCCGGCGCCCCGGTGCAGGCCCCCGACATCCGCGCCGGCGCGGCCCTGGTCGTCGCCGGCCTGGTCGCCGAGGGCGTCACCGAGGTCAGCGGCGTCAGCCACGTCGACCGCGGGTACGAGGCGTTCGTCCCGCAGCTGGTCGCGCTCGGCGCCGACGTGCGGCGGGTCGAGGTGGCCTCGGCGGGTCTGCCCCTGTGAGCGCCGCCCCTCAGGCGGCGCGGCGCAGCACGTCCTTGGCGCGCTCCTCGTCGCGGGGGAAGACCAGCACCCGGGGACCGTCGGCGGTGGGCGCCAGCGTGGCGCGGATGCCGGCGTCCACCAGCTGCGCGCGGCGCACCTCGGCCTCGATGAACGAGGCCGGGGCGCTGACGACGACGAGCATCCCGTAGTCGTCCTCCGCGCCCACCTTGGCGCGGGGCGCGACCACCGAGCGGCCGCGGGCGAAGGTCCACCGCAGCGCCAGGGCCAGCACGCCGACCAGCGCCAGCGCCACCAGCGGGGCGCCGAGGTAGGAGAAGGCGGCCCCCGGGTAGCCGACCTGGTGCGGCAGCAGGCCCCCCACGATCACCACCTCATCGTCGCCCGGGCGCAGCGGGCCCGCCCGCTGATCAGGGGAGCGACGCCGGTCACCGCGACGGGGACCCGGCGACCACGGGCCCCGCCCCTGCCGGCGCCGGCACGGTCACGTCGTCGGGGTAGCAGTAGGCCCAGGTCTCGCCCGGCTCGGCGGAGGCGATCAGCGGGTGGTCGTCCTCGGCCGCGTGGGCCCGGGCGTGCCGCTGCGGGGAGGAGTCGCAGCACCCGACGTAGCCGCAGCTGAGGCAGGTGCGCAGGTGCACCCACGTGGTGCCGGCCCGCAGGCAGCCCACGCAGCCGTGGGCGCGCGGGAGCACCGGCCGCGAGGCCTCGGCGTGGCCGCACCCGCTGTCGTCGGGCCACGCGTAGTGGACGACGCGGGAGGTGTCGACCACCGTCCGGCGCCGGTCGGGGGCCTCCACCGCGTGCCCGAGCCGGTCGAGCACCGAGCGCAGCAGGGCGTGGCCCGAGACGCGGTCGAGGTCGACGACGAGGTCGGCCCCGGCCGCCGCGAGCTCGGCGACGTCGGCGGCGCCCAGCGGGCGGGCCAGGATCGGCGCCGCGGTGACCGCGCGGGCCGCGGCGACCACCCGCACCGCCTGCTCCGGGTCGTCCTCGGCCACCACGGCCAGCCGCGCCGCGGGCAGCCCCGCCATCCGCAGCACCTCGGTCTTGGTCGGGTCGCCGCGGACCACCCGGTGGCCGGCCGCCTCGGCCTGCGCGGCGCCGTCGGGGTTCAGCGTCGTCATCACCACGCCCACCCCGCGCTCGCGCAGGGTGGCGGCGAGGTCGAGCGCCGTCGGGCCCCACCCGATGACGACGACGTGGTCGCGCAGCACCGCGTCGTGGGAGCCCGAGCCCTCCAGGGCCACCAGGTCGAGGTCGGCGGCCCGGCCCGCGCCGCGCCGGTCCACGCGCGCGCCCACGGCGGCCAGCACCGGCGTCGCGATCATCAGCAGCACCGTGGTGGCGACGACCAGCTGCGAGCCCCCCGCGAGGCCCAGCGGGGCCAGGCCCGCGGCGGTGCCCACGGTGAGCAGGACGAAGGAGAACTCCCCGACCTGGGCCAGGAGCAGACCGGTGGCGAGCGCGGCGCGCCACGGCACGCGCACGGTCGCGGCGGCCGCGGCGGTGGTCAGCGCCTTCACCACCAGCACCACGACGGCGGCGCCGGCCACGAGCAGGGGGTTGTCCAGCACGAAGCGCAGGTCCAGGAGCATGCCGACGGAGACGAAGAACACGGCGCTGAAGACGATCTGCAGGGGCAGGACCTCGGTGAGGGCCTGGCTGCTGGCCCGGCTCTCGCTGACGACCAGGCCCGCGAGGAAGGCGCCCAGCGAGACGCTGACCCCGGCCAGGGCGGTGAGGTACGCGGTGCCGAAGCAGACGGCGATGATGGCGAGCAGGAAGACCTCGGGGGAGCAGGTGCGGGCGACGACGTCCAGCACGGCGGGCATCACGCGCCGCGCGACCAGCAGCACGCCGACGACGACGGCGACCGCCGTCAGCAGCGCGCGCAGCAGCGCTCCGCCGCCGCCGGAGCCGCCCTCGCCGCCGGAGCCCAGCAGGGGCACGACCAGCACCATCCCGACCACGGCCAGGTCCTGGGCGATGAGGACGGCCAGGGCCAGCCGCCCGCGCACCGAGCCGGACTCGCCGCGCTCGCCGAGCAGCTTGAGCACGATCGCCGTCGAGGACAGCGCCAGCAGGAACCCGGTGAACAGCCCGTCGCGCCAGTCACCGCCCGCCAGGAGCGTCAGCCCCAGCCCGGCGCCGGTCGCGAGCGCCACCTGGAGCCCGCCGGCCAGGGCGATCCAGGTCCACACCCGGGCCAGCCGCTCGAGCGAGAACTCGATGCCGATGGTGAACAGCAGCAGCACCACGCCGATGTCGGCCGCGGTCTCGACGGCCTCGCCGCTCTCGACCAGGCCCAGCTGCGCGGGCCCGATGAGCACCCCGGCGGCGAGGAAGCCCACGATCGGCACCACGCCCGCGCGGGCCATGACGTAGCCGATGACCGCGGCGGCCACGACGAGGGCGGCGGTGGGTCCCAGGTAGCTCGGCGCGGACCCGGCGTGCTCGCTCATCACCCAGGAGGACGTCACGGGGATCATGGTGCCCTGCCGCGGACGTGAGCGGCACCACCCGTCCTCTAGAACAGGCGGGTGCTCGGGTCGTCGATGCCGCGCAGCGCGTCGTAGTCGAGCACCAGGCAGCTGATGCCCCGGTCGGTGGCCAGCACCCGCGCCTGCGGGCGGATCTCCTGGGCGGCCAGCACCCCCTGCACGGGCGCCAGCAGCGGGTCGCGGCCGAGCAGCTCCAGGTAGCGGGTGAGCTGCTCCACGCCGTCGATGTCGCCGCGCCGCTTGATCTCCACGGCCACGGTGCCGCCGTCGGGGGCCTTGGCGAGGATGTCGACGGGGCCGATGGCCGTGGGGTACTCGCGGCGCACCAGCACGTGGCCCGGGCCGAGCACCGAGATGTGCTCGGCCATCAGCGCCTGCAGGTGCGCCTCCACCCCGTCCTTGAGCAGCCCGGGGTCGACGCCGAGCTCGTGGGTGGTGTCGGAGAGCACCTCCTCGAGGGCGATGACCAGCGTCTCGCCGGCCTTGTTCTCCACCGTCCACCGCAGCCCGTCGCCGGCGGGCTCCTCGACCAGGCGGCAGGGCGGCGACATCCAGTTCAGCGGCTTGTACGACCCGCCGTCGGCGTGGACCAGCACGCTGCCGTCGGCCTTGACCACCAGCAGGCGCGTGGCCAGGGGCAGGTGGGCGCTGAGCCGCCCGGCGTAGTCGACCGAGCAGCGGGCGATGACGAGGCGCACGGGCGCCCACGGTAGGGCAGCGCTGCGGCGGGGTCGGGCGGGCCGGTCCACACTGGGACGGTGCCTCGCGCCAACCGCCCCCGCGCCGGCCGCGGCGGCCGGTCCGGCTGGGAGCCGGTGCCCCCGCTCGACCTGGCCCGGGCCCTCGGCGGGCAC
>CADCUY010000554.1 GCA_902806005.1 uncultured Quadrisphaera sp.
GAGGTTGATCGCGTCGACCTCGGTGAGGAAGCCGACGGCCTGGCCGGCGCCGAGCTCGGTGGCGCGGGCGGTGAAGGCGCGGATGTCCTTGGGCAGGCACCCGCCGCCGAAGCCGAGGCCGGCGTTGAGGAACTTGCGCCCGATCCGGTCGTCGTGGCCGATCGCGTCGGCCAGGGTGGTGATGTCGGCGCCGGCGGCCTCGCTGACCTCGGCCATGGCGTTGATGAACGAGATCTTCGTGGCCAGGAAGGCGTTGGCGGCGACCTTGACCAGCTCGGCGGTGGGCCGGTCGGTGACGATGAGCGGGGTGCCGGCGTCCAGCGCCCGGGCGTAGACCCGGCGCAGCACCGCCTCCGCGTAGGCGGAGGTGACGCCGAAGACGAGGCGGTCGGGGGTCAGGGTGTCGGCGACGGCGTGGCCCTCGCGCAGGAACTCCGGGTTCCACGCCACCTCCAGCTGGGGGGCGGTGGCGCTGAGCGCCTCGGCGAGGGCCGCGGCGGTGCCCACCGGGACGGTGGACTTGCCCACCAGGAGCGCCCGCCCGGGAAGGACCTCGGCCAGGGCGTCGACCGCGGCGGTGACGTACCGGGTGTCAGCGGCCAGCTCACCGGGGCGCTGGGGGGTGCCCACGCACACGAAGACCACGTCGGCGGCCGCCAGGTCGGCCACCTCGGTGGTGAAGCTCAGGCCCTCGCCGTGGGTGCGGGCCAGCAGGTCCTCCAGGCCGGGCTCGAAGAACGGGGCCCGGGCCTCGCGCAGCGCCTCGACCTTGCCGGCGTCGATGTCGTACCCGATCACCCGGTGGCCCAGGTCGGCCATGCACGCAGCGTGCACAGCACCGAGGTAGCCCAGGCCGACGACGCCGACGGTGAGCTGGCCGGGGCCGGGCTCGACGGCGGGGGCGCTCGGGGCGGCCGGGGCGGCCGCGCGGGTGCGGCGCGGGTTGGCGAGGTGGGGGGTGGTGGCGTACGTGGTCATGGTGTCCTCCTGGTGTCGTGCGGTCGTCGCTCGTGGTGGTGCCCGTGCTCAGCGGCAGTCGGTGTTGGTCAACCCCTCCTCGGCCCGGGTGGCGGTGTTCGCGCAGGTGACGCGGTTGTCGGGCACCCGCAGCTCGATGCCGTAGCCGGAGCCGCGGACGTCGGCGCGGTTGGCGTCGAAGGTGTTGTCCCGGCCCCAGCCCTCGACGGCCTCGTTGACCTCGAAGCCGGAGGTCTCCGCGGTGGTGCCGCGGTTGTCCTGCACGAGCCAGCCGTTGCCCTTGACGTCGACCCAGGAGTCGGCGTCGCCCTCCATGCCGGCCCCGTCGAAGGAGTTGCCGGCGACCAGGCCGCCGGTGGTGCCCTCCTTGACGTCGACGGCCTCGGCCGTCGTGCCGGTGATGGTGTTGGCGACCACGGCGTTGCGGTCGGACCGGTCGGGCCCGCAGTCGCTCAGGTCGCACCAGTTGGACTCGGCCGTGCCGACGTACACGCCCTCGCCGAACTTCTCCCGGCGCTGGCCGGTGTCGGAGATCGTCAGCCCCCGCACCACGTTGTCGGTGCTCCCGGTGCGCAGGTGCACCGCCTCGTCACCGATCTCGGTGACCGTCAGGTCCTGCAGCACGCTCGAGGTCGTGCCGTCGGCCATCACGCCCTTCTTGCCCTCGCGGACGGTGAAGCCCACCAGCCGCCAGTGCGCCACCCCCTGCAGGTGCAGCACGAAGCCGTCGTCGGTGCCCGGGCCCTGCAGCACCGCGTCCGCGCTGCCGCACAGCCAGACGGGCTCCTCCTCGGTGCCCTGGGCGCTGGCCGTGAACTCGCCCTCGTAGGTGCCGTCCGCCAGCGCGATGACGTCACCCGGCCGGGCGTCGTCCAGCGCGGCCTGCAGCTCCTCCGCCGTCCGCACCTCCACCGTGGCCGGCGGGCACGTGACGGGGTCGGCGGCGGGCAGCCCCGGCGGCCAGGCCACCGGCTCGGCGGGCGGCGCCGAGGGCTCGTCACCGGGAGCGGGCTCCTCCGACCTGGTCGGCGGGGGCGCCCCGGACGAGCGCTCCGGCGACGGGCCGCTGCAGGCCGGCACGGCGACCAGCGCCAGCGCCGCGAGGGCGAGCAGCGCCCTGGCGTGCACGCTCACACCTGCTCCTGGGCCCTCAGCCGCCGCTGCTGCAGCACCCGCGTCGGCAGGCCGCGCGCGAGCCAGATCAGCAGCGGCACCCCGAGGATGAGGCCCCACAGCACCAGCAGCGGGTTCCAGCGCAGCACCTTGGCCACCTCGAGCAGCGGGGTGCTCTCGCGCACGCTGGTCCCGGCGATGACCAGCGGCGCCGAGGCGCCGGTGACCGTGTTGCCCTCCCGGGTGGCGATGCCGTCGGCGCCGAGCCCGATGCTGGCCCAGCCTCCGGTGATCGTGTTGTCGACGATCTCCGCGCCGGTGGCGGTCTTCAGCACGTCGACCCCGTAGAGCCGGCTGTCGTTGATCGTGTTGCCGATGACCAGCGCCTCTGCGTCGTCCTTGATCCGGACCCCGACGTGGTTGCCCTCGACGAGGTTGTCGCGGACCACGTTGCCGGTGCCGCCCTCGATCTCGATGCCGCTGCCGTCGTTGTCGTACGCGTGGTTGCCCTCGATGAGGTTGTCGTTCGAGGGCAGCACGTTGGCGTCGGCGAAGGGGGCGTCCTGGGTGCGGCCGTCGTCGATCATGAACCCGTGGCCGCGGTTGTCGTAGGCCACGTTGTCGCGCATGACGTTGCGGTCGCAGCCGCGCGAGAAGATGAACCCGTGCCGGCCGTTGCCGTGGGCGACGTTCCGCTCGACGACGAAGTCGTTGCTGAGGTCGTGCGGGTCGAAGCCGTAGGCGTCGTTGTCGACGAAGGCGTTCTCCGCCCACCTCATGCCCTGCGCCTCGAAGGTGTACGCGCCGAACCAGTTGTTCGCGAAGACCGAGCGCGTGACGTCGCCCTCCGCCTTCGGGCCCTCCACGCCGAGCGTCGGCGGGGCGCCGCGCCAGGCCATGCCCGAGCTGGTGCCCGTGCCGAAGCCGAGGTGCTCCACGCGGGCCCGGTCGACGTCCATCCGGCCGCCGACCATGAGCACGAAGGAGCGCCCGTCCTGCTTGTCGGCGTCCGGGGCGCCGGTGGCCTCGTCCCAGGAGGAGACGCGCACCTCGGTCGCCTCGTCGCCGGCGATCCTCACCGTGCCGCCGCGGGAGATCAGCGTGGTGAAGCCGGAGGCCGAGCTGGCCAGCCGGACGTCGGGGGTCTGGGCGTCGACGACGAGCGTCGCACCGGCGGGCACCTCGAGGTTGGCGCGCACCAGCAGCCCGCCGCCGGCGCTGCCGAAGGCCTGGGGCTCGGTCTGCGCCACCTCGGCGAGGGTGTACGGGGCCTCGCGCGGGGCGAGCACCAGGGTCGGCAGCTCGCCGGGCGCGGCCGGCCCGGTCAGCGGCGGGTCGAGGCGGGAGGGGTCGACCAGGGCGGGGGCGACCAGCTCCCGGCCGACCCGGTTGGCGACCCGGCTGCGGGCCAGCTCGTCGCCCTGGAGGGCGATGGCGTTCTCGGTCTTCTCCAGGGGCAGCGGCGCGTACGCCGCGGGCCCGGGCGGGAGGTCGGGCCGCTGGTAGCTCAGCGCCAGGGCGGCGAGGACGGCGGGCACGAGCAGCAGCAGGGTGAGGGCGAACGCCAGCCTGCTCCCGCGCAGCTCGGCGCGGACGGTGCGGGCCTCCGGCCCGCTGCGCTCAGCTGGCACGGAGCACCTCCACGGGGGTGATCTCGCCCTGGCCCTCGACCCGGCCGTCGGCCTGGCGGGTGAGCCAGCCCTGGCGGTTCATCGTGATGCCCGCCCACAGCTTGACCGGCAGGGCGACCCAGGCCACGACCAGGGCCATCAGCGGGGCGAGGACGATGTCGCGGGGGTTCTCCCGCAGGTGCGAGAAGGCGCGCAGCGCCCGCCCGAGCACGGCCCAGCTCAGCACGATCGCCAGGGCGACCCACCCGCCGCGCTGCGCCCAGGCGACGGTGTAGAAGATCGCTGCGCCCATCGAGACGGGGGTGAGCAGGATCTGCAGCACGGTGACCTGGGTGATCAGCGGCTGCTGCCACAGCCAGCCCTGCGAGACGGCGGTCAGGTAGCAGCGGTAGGAGTTGCGGCTCCACCGCACCCGCTGCTTGAGGAACGCGGCCCAGGAGTCGGGGAACATCGAGTCCGCCTCGGCGGTCTCCTGGTGCACGGTGCGGTAGCCGGCCGCCAGGGTCAGCCAGGTCAGGCGCCCGTCGTCACCGGCGATGCAGCGCCGGCCCAGGAACGTCTCCTCCTCGAGCGCCGTCATCAGCGGGGTGATGGCCTCGCGCCGGTAGGCCGCGGTGCGCCCGGAGAGGCAGGCGACGCCGCCGCTGCGCGACATCGCGGGCACGTAGTCGAGGTAGCGGGTGTTGAGCAGCCAGTAGGCCACGCGCCGGCGCAGGTCGGAGGTCGGCAGGTACACGTGCTGGCGGCTGCCCACCCCGCCGACCCGCGGGTCGACGAACGGCATCTGGATGCTGGCGAGCAGCCCGGGACGCCACTCGGTGTCGGAGTCGGCGAAGACGACCACCTCGCCGGTGGCGGCGCGGACCCCCGCCCCGAGGGCCCCGCGCTTGCCGGTGTGGCGCCACGGGAGCACCACCACCCCGGGCAGGTCGAGGCGGCGCAGGCGCGCCAGCAGCAGCTGGTCGAGGTCGTCGACGACGAGGATCACCTCGGTGGGCCCCTCGGCGAGCCAGGTGCGCAGGCAGCGCTCGAGGACGTCGGCGTCCTCCCGGTAGACCGGGACGACCACGGACGTGGTGGTGCGGAAGTCGTTGTCCACAGGCCGGTAGCGGTGGTGCGACAGCCACCGCCGGACGAACCAGACTGACCAGGAGAGCAGACCGATGATCCCGATCGGGATCAGGGCGTCGTCGAGCACGGCAGAGCGACCTTTCCGCTGTCACGGCGCGCGACCGCACCACGGTGCGGTCGATCGCCGGTGACGCTGTGTCATTCACGATGGATGGACGCAGCGTCGTTGCAGCGGGGACGTCGCCCACCGTGAGGCAGGCGGCGGCCCTGGCGCGAGTTTTGCACGCTTTCAACTGTTTCGGGTAGTCCCATCGCGTCAGGACAGTCACTGCGAGTGACAGGAGATGATCTCCCCGGCGTCCGGCCCACCCCTCCGGACCACGACGCTGGCCCCCGGGCGGTCCGCCGTCACACACTCCGGCCATGCCGACTCCTTCGTCCCTGCCCGCACGCCTCGTCACGAGCGCCCTGGCCCTGGCCGTGGCCACCGGCGGCGGGCTCGCCCTGGCCGGCCCCGCCCGCGCAGCCGAGGGCTTCGCCTTCTCCTCCCGCATCGGGGGCGCCGACCGGTTCTCGACCGCCGTCGCCGCGAGCCGCGCCGCCTTCCCCGACGGCGCGGGCGCCGTGGTGGTGGTCAACGGCTACCGGGTGGTCGACGGCCTGACCGCCTCGTACGTGGCGGGCCTGCACGACGCCCCGGTGCTCTACACCGAGGCGGGCGACCTGCCGCGGGCCACGGAGGAGGAGGTCGCGCGGCTCGGCGCCACCGAGGTCTACGTCGTGGGCGGCACCGCGGTGGTCGGCACCCGGGTCGAGGAGCAGCTGGCCGCCCAGGGGCGCGCCGTCACCCGCTTCGGCGGCGACGACCGGTTCGCCACCGCCGCCCAGGTGGCCACCTCCGCCGGCGGCGGGTCACCCGAGAAGGTGCTCGTCGCCTCGGGGGTCAAGCTCTCCGACGCGCTCGTGGTCGGGCCGCTGGCCTACGCGCGCGGCTACCCGATCCTGCTCGTCGACGGCGACGCCGTGCCGACCGCCACCACCGATGCGCTGGCCCGGCTGGGGGCGCCCACGCGGATCGCCGTGGGCGGCACCACCGTCGTCAGCCCGCGCGCCTACGAGGCCGTCGACGCCGACGACCGCCTGGACGGCCTCGACCGGGCCGGCACCGCGGTGGCGGTCGCCGAGCACGCCGTGCGGGTGGAGGGCTTCAGCGCGGCCTCGGTGGGCCTGGTCAGCGGCAGCGACCAGAACACGGCCGACGCGCTGGTCGCGACCCCGCTGGCCGGGGAGCGGGGCTTCCCGCTGCTGTTCAGCGCGGGCGAGGGGATCCCCGCGCCCACCGCCGAGCACCTGGCCGCGGTCGCGCCGCAGCTGACGGGGCAGGGCTACGTCTTCGGCGACACGGGCGCGGTGCCGGACGCCGCGGTGCAGGCGGCGACCCTCGCGGCGGGCGGCCGCTGACGCCGCGCGAGCTCAGCGGAAGAACAGCTCGGTGAGGATGTTCACCGAGTTCCACACCGACTGGCCCTTGGTCCGGGAGTAGTGCGTGTAGAGGATCTCCACCGGGTGCTCGCCCCAGCGCCAGTCGCTGGCGCCGATCTGCTCGACGATCTCCGAGGCGTGCGCCATCCGGTTCTGGGTGATCCTCAGCCCGGCCACCACCTCCCGGTCCATGGCCCGCAGCCCGTTGTGGGCGTCGGTCATCCGCACCCCCGTGGTGGCGTTGGTGTACGCCACCCCGGCGCGCAGCACCGCGCGCTTGAGCGGTGAGAGCCGCGTGCGGGAGTCGAGGAAGCGCGAGCCGATGAGCACGTCGAGCGGCTCGGTGCGCAGCCGCTCGACCATCGCGGCGGCGTCGACCACCCGGTGCTGGCCGTCGGCGTCGAAGGTGACCGCGTAGCGCATCGCCGGGTCGGTCAGCGCGTAGGCGAGCCCGGTCTGGATGGCGGCGCCCTGGCCGAGGTTGATCGGGTGCTGGACGACGACGGCCCCCGCGCGCCGCGCGGCCTCCGCGGAGGCGTCGGTGCTGGCGTCGTCGACGCACACCACGTGCGGGAAGGCGTGGAGCACGGCCTCGACCACGGTGCCGACCACGGCGGCCTCGTTGTAGACCGGCACCACCACCCAGGTGTCGTCCACGGGCTCAGTGTGCGGGAGCAGCGGCTCCGCGTGCGGGCGTACCGGTAGTCCCGCGCGCGAACGGGGGGTGCTGACGTGACAGCGCAGCGTGCGGTCATCAGGATCGGGGGAACCATCGTCGAGCGACGGGTGGCGCCGCTCGGGCGCCGGGGGCGGAGGGCACACCATGGTCGACAGCGCGAGCGTCGTCGACTTCGCCACTGCCGCGGAGCAGACCCTGCACGACCTGCGCGAGCGGGTCGGGCTCGACGGCTGGATCGTCGCCCGCCGCCGCGGCGACGAGCAGGTGGTGCTCGCCGCCGTCGACGACGTCTACGGCTTCGAGGCGGGCACCGAGGTGCCGTGGGAGGACACCTTCTGCGCCCGGGTGCTCGACGGCAGCGCCCCCACGGTCGCCCCGCGGGTCAGCGACGTGGAGGCGTTCGTCGAGGCGCGGCGCCGCAACGGCCTGGACGCCGGTGCCGTGCTGGCCGTGCCGATGGTCTCCAGCGACGGCGAGGTGCTCGGCACCCTGTGCGCGATCGGGCGGCGCGAGGACGTCGCCCTGGCCGACCGCATGCCGACCGTGCGGCTGCAGGCCGGGCTGCTGGGCACGCTGCTCTCGCACGAGCTGCGCCTGGCCGACGAGGTGCGCCGCGCCGAGCGGGCCGAGCGCGCCGCGCACACCGACCCCCTCACCGGGGTGGGCAACCGCCGGGCCTGGGACGCCGCGCTGGCCGCCGAGGAGGACCGCGCCGCCCGCTACGGCGTGCCCGTGGCCGTGGTGGCCATCGACCTCGACGGGCTCAAGCGCGTCAACGACACCGCGGGCCACGACGTCGGCGACCAGCTGCTGCGCAACGCCGCGGCGGTGCTGCGCGAGCGCTCGCGGGTGGTGGACGTCGTCGCGCGCCTCGGGGGCGACGAGTTCGGGCTGCTGCTGCCCGAGACCGACTCCGAGGGCGCCGCGACCGTCGTCGCCGCGCTGCGGGCGGCCCTGACCGCCGCGGGGGTGGCCGCCTCGTGCGGCATCGCGGTGCGGCGCGGCACCGAGGGGCTCGCCGGGGCCTGGCACGAGGCCGACGCGGCGATGTACGCCGACAAGGTGCGCACCCGGTCGCGGCCCGGTGCCGGCTGGTCGCCGCCCGTGCCCTTCCCGCGGAGCGCGCCGGCGCCGGTGGCCGCGGCGCGGGTCACCGTCGACGACCTGCTGCGCGTGGCCAAGGACCAGCTGGGCGCCGACGTGGCGTTCGTCAGCACCGTCCTCGGCGACCAGCGGCGGTTCCGCAACCTCGTCAGCACCATCGACCTGCCCTTCGCCACGGGCCACGTCGAGCCGCTGTCGGGCACCTACTGCGAGCTGATCGCCGACGGGCGCCTGCCCGGGGTGATCGGCGACGTCGCGGGCCACCCGGTGGCGGCCGACCTGTCGGCCACGCACGTGATCGGGATCGGCTCGCACGTGGGCGTGGTGCTGCGCCGCCGCGACGGGCGCGTCTACGGCAGCCTGTGCGCGTTCTCGCGCGGTGCCGACCTCACCCTGCGCGAGCGCGACGCCCGGGTGCTCTCGGCGCTCGCGCCGGTGCTGATGGAGCTGGTCGAGGCCGAGGACGGCGACTGAGCGCAGGCTCCCACGGGCTCCGGACGGGTCGGTGCGCCGTCCGCCCGGCTCGCTGCCGCGTTCGCTGCTCCGCTGGCCGGCCCGCTCGCTGCCCCGCTCGCTGCCCCGCTCGCTGGACGGGCGGGTGCGGGCGCACCATGGACGGCGTGGCGCAGGTGCTGCTGGACGGCGACCGCGTGGTCGTGCGCCTCGGCGCCCTGGAGCGGCTGCTCGCGCTGCGCAGGCGCGACGTCGTCGTCGAGGCGGGCAGCGTGGTGCTCGCCAACGCCACGCGGGAGCCGATGGTGGCCGCGCGGGGCATGTGGTGGCCGGGGTACTACCTGGCCGGGGTGCTGGCGGTGGGCACCTGGCACTGGGGCGGTGGGCGCGACTTCCTCGCGCTGTGGCCGACGGTGGGCCCGGCGCTGGTGCTGGACCTGCGCGACGGGGAGTTCGCCCGGGTGGTCGTCAGCTGCCCCGGGATGGGTGACGCCGAGACGCTCGCGGCGCTGCTGCGGCCGCGGCGCTGACGGGTCAGCAGCGCTGACACCCCCGCAGGGCCGAGGCGGCGCGTCGTCGGCGTGACGACCGGGTCGTGCAGGTCCCGGGACGGCGCGGCTAGGGGACGAGGACCGACGGCTCGGGCACGGGGAGCGCGAGCTCGCCGGGCGGCACCGGCCTGCTGTAGTGGTAGCCCTGCGCGACGTCGCAGCCCAGGGCGAGCAGCGCGTCGCGCTGGGCCGCGGTCTCCACGCCCTCCGCGACGCTGACCAGCCCCATCGCGTGGGCCAGGTGCACGCAGCTGGCCACGATGGCGCGGTCGCCGGCGTCCTCGGTCATCCCCGCGACGAAGGACCGGTCGATCTTCAGCTCGTCGACGGGGAAGCGCCGCAGGTACGAGAGGCTGGCGTAGCCGGTGCCGAAGTCGTCGACGGCGACCCCGGTGCCGAGGGCCTTCAGCGCCGTCAGGGTGGCCATGGCGGTCTCGGGGTCGCTCATCAGCGCCGTCTCGGTGATCTCCAGGACCAGGCGGGCGGCGGGGACGCCGGAGCGCGCCAGGGCGGTGGTCACCCGGTCGCGCAGCCCCGGGTCGGCCAGCTGCCGCGCGGAGAGGTTCACCGACACCTGCAGCTCCGCGCCGGCGGCCTGCCAGCGGGCGGCCTGGGCGACGGCCTCCTCCAGCACCCAGGCGCCGAGCTCCCGGATGAAGCCGGACTCCTCGGCCACGGTGATGAACTCGGCCGGCGGGAGCAGGCCGCGCGTCGGGTGCTGCCAGCGCACCAGCGCCTCCACCCCCGTCGTCCGCCCGTCGGCCAGGCGCACGCGCGGTTGGTAGTGCAGCCGCAGCTGGCCGTCGGCCACCGCGTGGCGCAGCTGCTCCAGGACCCGCAGCCGGTCGGCCGCGTCGTCGCGGGCGGCGGGGTCGTGCAGCTCCCAGCCGCTGCGGCCGGTGGCCTTGGCCCGGTACATCGCGGCGTCCGCGCGGCGCAGCAGCGCGTCGGCCGCGGCGGCCGGGTCGGCGACCAGCGCGGCGGGGTCGTCCGCGTCGGCCACGGCGATGCCGGTGCTGACCGCCACCACCACCTCGACGCCGTGCACCACGACCGGGACGGCCAGGGCCTCCAGCAGGCGCTGGGCCAGGGCGGTGGCGTCCTCGGGGCGGGGGACGGCGTCGAGGACGACGAACTCGTCGCCGGCCAGGCGCGCCACGACCGCGCCGGCGCGCACGCCCGCCCGCAGCCGCTCGGCGACCACCACCAGCAGCTCGTCGCCCCCGGCGTGGCCGACGCTGTCGTTGACGGCCTTGAAGCCGTCGAGGTCGACGAAGAGCACCGCGGGCACGGTGGCCGGGGCGCCGTCCTCGTCGGGCGCCAGCAGCCGGGCGCCGTGCTCGGCCAGGGTGGTGTGCAGCTTCGCCAGCAGCCCGGGGCGGTTCACGAGGCCGGTGAGCGCGTCGTGGTGCACCAGGTGCTGCAGCCCCTCCTCGGCGCGGGCCCGGCGGGCCTCGGAGGCCTCGGCGCGGCGCCGCGCGGCCAGGAGGTCCTCCTCGTAGCGGCGCCGCTCGGCGGCGCTGAAGATCGCGACGGCCACGCGGGGTGCGCCGTCGGGGCCCTCGGTGCGCTGGGCGGTCAGCAGCGCCGCGAGCCGGCGGCCGTCGGCGGCGAGCACCTGGGCCGCGACCTCCTCGACCCGGCCCGTGACGGCGAGCTTGGGCAGGGAGGAGGTGCTCCACAGGATGCGGTCGCCGACGGGCAGCAGGGCGCTCAGCGGCGTCCCCACGACGTCGTCGCGGCGGTGGCCGCTCCAGGCGGTGAAGGTCTCGTTGGCGTCCGTGATGGTGGTGGCCGTGGCGTCGAGCACCAGGTGGGCGCAGGGGGAGTGCTGCCACAGGTGCTCGCGGTCGCCGGTGGTGCCCGTCGTGCCGGTGGTGCCCGTCGCGCCGGTCACGGGGTGCCGGCAGATGGCCCGCCGCGGCGGCGGGCCAGGTGCGCGCGGATGGCGGCGGCGGTCTCCTCGGGGGCGCTGACGTGGGGGCAGTGGCCGGTGGCGGCCATCCGCACCAGCTCAGCGCGGGGCAGGGCGGCCGCCACGGCGTCGCCGACCGCCACCGGGGCCAGCGCGTCGTACTGGCACTGCAGCACCAGGGTCGGCAGCGACACCTGGGGCAGCACCGCGCGGCTGTCGGTGAGGAAGAGGGTGCGGGCGAAGGTCCGCGCGGCGTCGGGGTGGGTGCCGACGAAGCCGCGCTCGAGCTCGGCGGCCAGCTCGGGCTCCTCGGGGTTGCCCATGACCACGGGGGCCATGGCCGCCGACCAGGCGTAGTAGTTGCTGTCGAGGGAGGCCAGCAGCTCGTGCACGTCCTCCAGCGAGAAGCCGCCGGTGTAGCCGGTGGCGGGGTCGTCGACGTAGCGGGGGGAGGGGGCGATGAGGACGAGGCCCGTGAGCCGGCCCGGGTCGGCGGCTGCCGCCAGCACCGACACCATCGCGCTGACCGAGTGCCCGACCAGGGTGACGTCGTGCAGGTCGAGCGCGGCGAGGACGTCGAGGACGTCCTCGGCGTAGCCGCCCAGGCGCCCGTGGCGGGTGTGGTCGAAGGCCGAGAGGTCGGAGCGGCCGGAGCCGAGGTGGTCGAAGAGGACGACCCGGTGGTCGGGGAAGTGCGGCACCAGGCGGCGCCAGGCGTCCTGCCCGGTGCCGAAGCCGTGGGCCAGCAGCAGGACGGGGCCGTCCGGGTCGCCGACGGTGGTGACGGCGTGGCGGGCCAGGACGGCGGCGGGGTCGAGGGGTGCGGGCCGCGGGGCGGGCACCTCGGCAGGCACCAGGGCGCCGGGTGCGGTGCCGTCGAGATCGCGGTCGTCGGTGAGAGCGGTCATGGCTCCTCCCGTGGTTCGGGGGCCGGCGGTGCGCTGCTCGCCCGCACGTGACCCATCACCTCTCTTCGGGCGGAGGATGTCGGGTCTGAAGCGCACGTGTGCTGCGTCACAGTGCCGGGTGGCCCGACCGGGGCAGCGACGGGTGGCGCCCGCCTCCGTCGGCGGTCCGGACGCCGGCCGTTCGGCTGGAGTTCCTGGGGCTGTAGCTCCTGGGGCTCGAGTTCCTTGGGCTCGCCACGGACGGCCATCC
>CADCUY010000555.1 GCA_902806005.1 uncultured Quadrisphaera sp.
ACCGTGCCGACGCCCACGGCCAGCTCCACGCGCGAGCCTGCACCCCGCCCCCGGCGCGGCGACCCGCCGGCGGCGGTGCCGTCGTCCGGTCCCGCACCGTCGATGACGTCGCCGAGGGCGTCGAAGCGCCGCTCGTCGAGGCACCGGTCGTCACGCTCGCCGGCACGCCCGGCGAGGTCCGCGAACGGGTCGGTGCCGACGCCGGTGCGGGCGGTGGCCAGGGCGCGGGACGTGAGCTCCTCGTACCAGGCGCGGACCGCCGGAGCAGGCCCGACCGCCGTCATGGCCGCCATCCCGTCGGGCAGGGGCACGTAGCTCACGCACCGCGCACGGGTCGCGGCCCGGACCCTCACAGCGACGGCCCCGGCGTCCGCGACGGCCACGAGCCGGCGGACCTCGCGCCGGACGCGGCCGGCGGGCACCCCGACGAGCACGCCCGCGAGGCCGGCGTCGACCTCGGCCGCCACCTGTTCGGTCAGGGCCGAGGTCTCGTCGACCACCGCCCTGGCGACCGCGTGGTCGATGAACCCGAGGGCGAACAGCTCAGCGGTGACGGGCAGGCAGCGGTGGAGCTGGTCGGCCTCCGCGAGGCGCAGCGCCGCCGTGCGCCGGCCGACCGCCAGCATCGGCGCCACCTCGTCGACCACTCGAGCGTCCGCGGGCGCGCGGGCCATCACGGCGAGCGAGCCGTCGGGCTGTTCCACGGGGCGCTCCTGCCCTGGTGCGTGAGCCCGGGCGAAGCCGACGAGCGCGTCGGCCTCGAGCGCCTGCAGGCGGGCGACGGCCGCGTGCAGCTGCGCCACCCGCTCCAGCGACCCTCGCGCTGGCAGCTGGTGCTCCAGCGCCTCGAGCCACGCGTCGTCGTCAGGGGCGGCCACGGGCGCCGTGTCGGTGGTCGCGGTGTCGGTGGTCGCGGGCAGGCTCGCGGCCAGCAGGTCGGCCAGGGAGCGCTCGACCAGTGAGGGGACGGCGGTGCCGTGCCACGACCCCATGCCGCACCCCCTCCCGTCGCCGACCCCGATCGAACTGGTGTTCGACAGTCTGACGCTCAGCACCGACAGCGCCGCTCGAGGAGGCGGTGCAGCAGCACCCGGCGGACGGACTCGGCCTCGACCCCGTCCGCTGTCGCCGGGGTCCGCTAGCGTCCGGCGCGTGCTGCTGACACCCCACGAGCAGGAGCGGCTGATGCTCTCCTACGCCGCCGAGCTGGCCCTGCGCCGGCGCGGCCGCGGGCTGCGCCTGAACCACCCCGAGTCGATCGCGGTGATCAGCAGCTTCCTCCTCGAGGGCGCCCGCGACGGGCGCACGGTGGCGGAGCTGATGACCGCCGGGCGCGAGGTGCTCGGCCGCGACGACGTGATGGAGGGCGTGCCCGAGATGCTCGACGAGGTGCAGGTCGAAGCCACCTTCCCCGACGGCACGAAGCTGGTCACCGTGCACCAGCCGATCCCGTGAGCACCCCCGCGCCCCCGCCGCGCCCGGCCCCCCTGGTGCCCGGCGAGCTGCTGCTCGCGCCGACGCCCGTGCAGCTCGCCGAGGGCGCCGAGCGCACCACGCTCCACGTCGTCAACACCGGCGACCGCCCCGTCCAGGTCGGCTCGCACTTCCACTTCGCCCAGGCCAACCAGGCGCTGGCCTTCGACCGCACGGCCGCGCACGGCCTGCGCCTCGACGTCGCCGCCGGCACGGCCGTGCGCTTCGAGCCGGGCATCGCCCGCGACGTCGACCTGGTGCCGCTCGGAGGCCAGCGCATCGTGCCCGGCCTCACGGTCCCCGCCCCGGGCGCCCTGGGCGGTGCGTGATGGAGCTCAGCCGCGAGCGCTACGCCGCGCTGTTCGGCCCCACCACCGGCGACCGGATCCGCCTGGCCGACACCGACCTGCTGATCCAGGTGGAGCAGGACCTGTGCGGCGGTCCGGGGCGCTCCGGCGACGAGGCGGTCTTCGGCGGCGGCAAGGTGATCCGCGAGTCGATGGGCCAGGCCCGGGCCACCCGCGCGCAGGGGACGCCGGACACGGTGATCACCGGCGCCGTGGTGCTCGACCACTGGGGCGTGGTCAAGGCCGACGTCGGCATCCGCGACGGGCGCATCGTCGCCCTCGGCAAGGCGGGCAACCCCGAGACGATGGACGGGGTCCACCCGCTGCTCGTCATCGGGCCGTCCACCGAGGTGATCAGCGGCAACGGGCGCATCCTCACCGCCGGCGCGGTCGACAGCCACGTGCACTTCATCTGCCCGCAGATCGTCCCCGAGGCCCTGGGCGCGGGCACCACCACGCTCGTCGGGGGCGGGACGGGCCCCGCGGAGGGGACCAAGGCGACCACCGTGACGCCCGGGTCCTGGCACCTCGCGCGGATGCTCGAGGCGATGGAGGGGATGCCGGTCAACGTCGCCCTGCTCGGCAAGGGCAACACCGTCTCCGAGGACGCCCTGACCGAGCAGCTGCGCGCCGGGGCCTCGGGGCTGAAGCTGCACGAGGACTGGGGCTCGACCCCCGCCGTGATCGACACGGCCCTGCGGGTGGCCGACGCGACCGGGGTGCAGGTGGCCCTGCACTCGGACACCCTCAACGAGGCCGGCTTCGTCGAGGACACGCTCGGCGCCATCGCCGGCCGGGGCATCCACGCGTACCACACCGAGGGCGCCGGGGGCGGGCACGCACCCGACATCATCACCGTCGCCGGGCAGCCCCACGTGCTGCCGAGCTCCACGAACCCCACGCGCCCGCACACCGTGAACACCATCGACGAGCACCTCGACATGCTCATGGTCTGCCACCACCTGAACCCGACCGTGCCCGAGGACCTCGCCTTCGCCGAGAGCCGGATCCGCCCCTCGACGATCGCCGCGGAGGACGTGCTGCACGACCTCGGGGCCATCTCGATGATCGGCAGCGACTCCCAGGCCATGGGGCGGGTCGGCGAGGTCGTGCTGCGCACGTGGCAGACCGCGCACGCGATGAAGCTGCGCCGCGGCGCGCTGCCCGGCGACGCCTCCGGACCGGGCGGGGCCGACAACCTCCGGGCCCGCCGCTACGTGGCCAAGTACACGATCTGCCCCGCGATCGCGCACGGCCTCGACGACGAGGTCGGTTCGGTCGAGGTCGGCAAGCTCGCCGACCTCGTGCTGTGGGAGCCGGCGCTGTTCGGGGTGCGCCCGCACGCGGTCCTCAAGGGCGGGATGATCGCGTGGGGGGCGATGGGCGACGCCAACGGCTCGATCCCCACGCCCCAGCCGGTGCTCCCCCGACCGATGTTCGGCGCCGTGCCCCGGGTGGCGGCCGCGACGTCGGTGCACTTCGTGGCCCCGCTGGCGCTGGAGGACGGGCTCGCCGAGCGGCTGGGCCTGGCGCGGCGGCTGGCACCGGTCAAGGACGTGCGGCGGCTGACCAAGGCCGACATGCCGGGCAACGACGCGCTGCCGCGGATCGAGGTCGACCCCGACACCTTCACCGTGCGCATCGACGGCGACGTCGTCGAGGAGTCGCCCGCCGCGGAGCTGCCCATGGCGCAGCGGTACTTCCTCTTCTGATGTCGCCGGCCCCTTCCACACAGCCGGCTCCTCCGACGCCGCCGGCCGCGCGGTGACGCTCGCCGCCCTGCTCGCCCTGGCCGACTCGCGCCTGCCCGCAGGAGGGCACGCCCACTCCGGTGCGGGCGAGCAGCTGGTGACCGACCGCCTCGTGCGCGACGAGGCGTCGCTGGCCACCCTGCTGCGCCGGCGGCTGCTCACGGGCGGGGCGGTGGCCGCGGGCCTGGCCGCCGCCGCCTGCGCCGCGCCGAAGGCTGAGGCGCTGCTCCGGCTGGACGACGAGGCGG
>CADCUY010000556.1 GCA_902806005.1 uncultured Quadrisphaera sp.
AGGCCCTGGTGCGCCGCGCGGGGGCCCTCAAGGGCGACGAGGCCGCGGTCCGCGCTCCCGGCCGGGTCGAGCAGGTCGTCGCCCGGGCCCTGGCCGCGGCGGCCGAGCTGGGCGCCGACCCCGACGTCGTCGAGCGCACCTACCGGGCGATGGTCGCCGCCTTCGTCGACCTGGAGCTGCGCGCGCACGCGCCCGGGCCGCCCGGGCCCGCCGTGGTCCTCGCCCCGCTGCGGCCGGGCCAGGTGGGCGAGCTGCTGACGCTGCAGCGCGCGGCGTTCACCACCGAGGCCCTGCTGCACGGGGAGCCGGCGCTGCCGCCGCTGGTGCAGACCCTGCCGGAGCTCGAGGCGGAGGTCGCCGCGCTGTCCGCCCCCGGGGCGGGCGCCGTGCTGGCGGCGTGCGCGGGCGAGCGCCTGGTCGGGTCGGTGCGGGGGGCCGTGGCCGGCGACGCGGTCGACGTGCGGCGGCTGGTGGTGGCCCCCGACCACCAGGGCCGGGGCCTCGGGCGGCGGCTGCTCGAGGCCCTCGAGGCCGCCCTGGGGCCCGGGGTGCGCACGGCGACCCTGTTCACCGGTGCGCTCAGCACCGCGAACCTGCGCCTCTACGCGCGCGCCGGGTACACCGAGGACCGCCGCGGCGTCGTCGGCGGCGTGCCCGTGGTGCACCTGAGCAAGCGCCTGCACCCCTGAGGCGCGGGCGTCAGCCGCGCCCGGCGAGGAACCCCTGGAGGGTCAGCTGCACCGGCGGCGGGCTGGAGGCGAGCACCCCGCGCAGGTGCTCGGAGGCCGCGACCACGTCACCGGGGTCCAGCACCCGGGGCAGGCCCGCCCGCCACGCGTCGAGGTCGGGGCGGCCCACGACCACGGTGCCCGCCTCCACCAGCATCGCGGGCATCGGCTGGCGCACCAGCGCCAGCGCCCCGCGGGTGGCGGTGCGGTGCGCCGGCAGGAGCAGGGCCGAGACGCCCGAGACCCTCGCCGCCACGCCCCGGCACTCGCCGCTGCGCCGGTGCCCCTCGCTGACCAGGACCCCGCCGGCGGTGCTGGCGCCAGGGGCCCAGTCGTGGTCGTCGACGACGATCACCCCGCCGGGGCCGACCGCGACGTGGTCGACGCTGGTGCCGCCGTGGCCGCCCGGCCAGGAGACGTCGTGCAGCACGTCCCAGCCCCGCGGGCGCCACCGCTCCAGCTCGGCGGTGATCACGGGGTGGGCCACGGTGCACCTCCTGGTCGGTCGCGGCGGGGCTCCGGGCGGGAGCTCCGGGTGGGGGTCGGCGGCCGGGTCCCGGTGGTGCGGCCGTGGGGGGCGAGCATGGGCGGGCGCGGCTCGCCCCGCAGCGCGGGCGCACCCGGTCGGTGCGCCTGACGGGTCAGGACGACCCGTCCGGGCCAGCGGGCAGCGCCGCGATCCGCCAGGTGGCGGTGTGCGAGGCGCCCGGTGCCAGGGGCACGAGGTCGGTGCCGGTGCCCAGGGCGTCGGGCGGGCAGGTCATCGGCTCCAGGGCCACGCCGACGCGGTGGTCCTCGGGGTCGGGCCGGTCGGCGGTGTGCACCTGCACCCACGGGAGACCCTCGCCCCAGGTCATCTCCACCCCGGAGCCGTCGGCGGTGCGCAGCCGCGCCCTCCGGCGGCCGACGCCGGTGTAGGCGTGGTCCACCTCCACCCCCGCGAGCGGGCGCGGGGCGCGCAGGTCGAGCGCGGTGCCCGCGACGGGGGTGGTGGCGGGCGCGGCCCCCGGCTCGCGGCGGGGCAGCAGGCGCTCCGGGTCGACGTCGAGCGTGCGGTCGGCGTCCAGCTCGAGGCTCCAGTCGTCGGCCCGGCCGGGGCCGGCCACGAGGTAGGGGTGCACGGAGGCGCCGTAGGGGGCGACGGCGCCGCCGGCGTTCGTGGCGGTCAGCGACCAGGTCAGCCCCGCGTCGGGCCCCTCGCCGCGCAGCGCGTACGCGGCCTGCAGGTCGAGGGCGTGGGGGTAGCCCTGCTGGGGCCAGACCCGCGCGCCGAGGACCAGGCGAGCGGTGCCGTCGCCGCCGGTGCGCTCGAGCAGCCGCCACGGCGTCCACACCACCAGGCCGTGCAGGGCGGCGAGCCGGTCGGGCTCGGTCAGGGCCAGCTGGTGCTCGTCGCCGGCCCAGCGGTAGCGGCCGTCGCGCACCCGGTTGGGCCACGGCGCCAGCACGGCCCCGCGGTACAGGCGCTGCGGCTGCCCCGCCGGCCAGCCGACGACGAGGTCGCGGCCCCCGTGGGCCAGGGTGCGCAGGGCGGCGCCGACCTCGGTGACGACGGCGCGGTACGGGCCGGCCACGAGCTCGTGCTGCTCGCCGGAGGGGTCCGCGCTCATCGCGCGCGCCGCAGCGACCAGGGCACGACGACCCAGACCAGGGTCACCAGGGCCAGGACGGATGCGGCCGCGACGAGCCCCGCGGTGCGCCCGGCGACGACGTCGACCACGAAGAGGACGACGCCGGTGACCAGCAGTCCGGCGCCCGCCATGCCGGTGCGGGTCAGCCTGTCGGCCACGCGCACCAGCGCCTCCTTCTGACCGCGGGCGAAGAGGCTGCGGTGCAGCACCACCGGTCCGAGCAGGAGCACCGTGGTCACCACGGCCGTGACCAGCAGCACCAGGTAGGTGCGGCGCTGCGCCGCGTCCAGGTCGGGGAAGCGGGCCTGGAAGGGCAGGGTCACCAGGAACCCCGTGAGCAGCTGCACCCCGGTCTGGGTGACCCGGAGCTCCTGCAGCAGCTCGCCCCAGTTGCGGTCCAGCCGCTGCTCGCGGCTCTCGTCGCGCCCCCGGACCTCCGCGGGCGTGGCGCTCACCCCTGCTCCCGGCCGGGCGGCCCGACCCGGGCGGGGAGCTGGGCGCGCACGGCGTCGAGGACGCCCATCACCTCCAGGGTGTCGGTGGGCGTCATCCCCGGGCTGGTGGTCTCCCCGTCGGCGACGCGGCGCGCGACCTCGGCCACCTGGTACTGGAAGCCGCCGTCGACGGGGTGCTCGTAGCGCCAGCGGGTGCCGTCGCGGCGGGTCAGGGTGAAGGAGGTGGGCCGGTAGAAGTCGCTGTCGACGTCGATCCGGCCCTCGGTGCCGGCGACGGAGGCGGTGGTCGCGGTGCGCGCCCACATCGTGGTGTGCAGGGCCGCCTGCGCGGCCGGCCCGCCGTCCCCGGCGCCGTAGCGCAGGGCCATGCTCACCTGGCCGTCGACGCCGGTGCCCGTCAGCTGCCCGACCGCGCGCACCTCGTCGGGCACCCCGAGCAGGGCGTGGGCGAAGGAGACCGGGTAGACGCCGAGGTCGAGCAGCGCGCCGCCGCCGAGCGCCGGGTCGAACAGGCGGTGCCCGGGGGCGAACCACTGGCCGTGGTCGGCGGTCACGCCCACCAGCTCCCCGACCTCCCCGCCGGCGACGAGGTGGCGCAGCGCCACCACGTGGGGCAGGAACCGGGTCCACATCGCCTCCATGAGGAACACCCCGGCGCGGGCGGCGGCGTCGACCACCTCCCGGGCCTGCGCGGCGTCGAGGGCGAAGGGCTTCTCGACCAGCACGTGCTTGCCGGCGGCGATGGCGAGCAGGGCGTCGTCGCGGTGGCGCGACTGCGGCGAGGCCACGTACACGGCCTGCACCTGCGGGTCGGCGACGAGCTGCTCGTAGCTGCCGTGGGCCGCGGGCACGGCGAACCGGCGGGCGAAGTCCTGCGCCCGGTCCGCGCTGCGCGAGCCGACGGCCACGACCCGCCCGCGCGTGTGGCCGGCGACGGCGGCCGTGAAGGTGGCGGCGATGCCGCCGGGGGCGAGCACCCCCCAGCGCAGCG
>CADCUY010000557.1 GCA_902806005.1 uncultured Quadrisphaera sp.
GAGGCTGCCGCCGACGGCGGCGCGGGCGGCGCCCCGGCCGCGGCGCGCGAGGCGTCGCGGCCCCCAGCCCCGCTGGTGCCGGTGCGGCCCCCGAGCGACCCCACCCCCTGGGGGCGCGTCGACGAGCAGGGCACCGTCTTCGTCGGGGTCGGCGAGGCCGAGCGCCAGGTCGGCACCGTCACCGACGCCACCCCCGAGGAGGCGCTGGCGCACTACGGGCGGCGCTACGACGACCTCGTCGCCCAGGTCGACCTGGTCGAGCAGCGGCTGATGGCCGGCGGGGTCGCCCCGGCGGACGCCGTCGGCTCGCTGCGCGCCCTGCGCTCGTCCCTGCCGACCGCGGAGGTGGTCGGCGACCTCGACGGGCTGGCCCAGCGCACCCGCGACCTCGAGGCGATCGCCGCCGAGCGGCGCCGCCAGGTGGACGCCGAGCGCGCCGCCGCGAAGGAGGAGGTGCGCGCCGCCCGGACCGCCCTGGTCGAGGAGGCCGAGGCCATCGCCGGCACCGACCCCGCGAGGATGCAGTGGCGCCCCAGCGGCGACCGGCTGCGGGTGCTCCTGGAGACCTGGAAGGAGCAGCAGCGCGCCGGCGCCAAGCTCGACAAGCGCGGCGAGGACGAGCTGTGGAAGCGCTTCAGCGCCGCCCGCACCTCCTTCGACCGGGCGCGGCGGGCGCACTTCACGGCCCTGGAGGCGACCAACGCCGAGGCCAAGGCCACCAAGGAGCGGCTGGTCACCGAGGCCGAGGCCCTGGCGGGCTCGACCGACTGGGGCTCCACGGCGTCGGCGTACCGGCAGCTGATGGACCGGTGGCGCGCCGCCGGCCACGCCTCGCGCAAGGACGACGACGCCCTGTGGGCGCGGTTCCGGGCGGCGCAGGACGCCTTCTTCGCCGCGCGCCACGCCGCGTCGGCGGTCGAGGACGAGGAGTACGCCAAGAACCTCGTCGTCAAGGAGGCCCTGCTCGTCGAGGCCGAGGCGCTGCTGCCGGTGCGTGACCACCGCTCCGCCAAGGCCGCGCTGCGCGGCATCGGCGAGCGGTGGGAGGCCGCCGGCAAGGTGCCGCGCGCCGACGTCTCACGGGTCGAGCGGCGGCTGCGCGCGGTCGAGCAGGCCGTGGCCGACGTCGAGCGGGAGACGTGGCGGAAGTCGAACCCGGAGACCCGGGCGCGGGCCGAGGGGGCGGTGGGGCAGCTGGAGCGGGCCGTGGCCGACCTGCGGGCGCGCCTGGAGCGGGCCGAGGCCAGCGGCGACGAGCGCGCCGCGGCCGACGCCCGAGCGGCCCTGGAGGCTCGGCAGGGGTGGCTGGACGCCGCCCGGCGCACCGCGGAGGAGTTCTCCGGCTGAGGGGCCGGGGTACGACACAGGGAGCCGCTCGGACGAGCCCCCAGGGCCCGTCGGAGCGGCTTCCCGTGTCGGACCCGGCGCGTCGCGCGCTCGCCGCGCCGTGGCGGTGCCCGGTGCGCGGCGCTCAGACCTGCGCGTCGGTGCGCTTGCCCGTCATCCGGTAGGCGTCGAAGACCCCGTCGACCCGGCGCACCGCGGCCACCACGGCGTCGAGGTGCCCGGGGTCGGCCATCTCGAAGGTGAAGCGGCTGACCGCCACGCGGTCGCGGGAGGTGGTCACCGACGCCGACAGGATGTTGACGTGGTGGTCGGAGAGCACCCGGGTCACGTCCGAGAGCAGCCGCGACCGGTCGAGCGCCTCCACCTGGATCTGCACCAGGAACAGCGCCGAGGAGCTCGACGCCCACTCCACCTCGACGATCCGCTCCGGCTGGGCGCGCAGCTCCGCGACGTTGCCGCAGTCCTCGCGGTGCACCGAGACGCCCTGGCCGCGGGTGACGAAGCCCATGATCGGGTCGCCCGGCACCGGGGTGCAGCACCGCGCGAGCTTGGCCCACACGTCGTCGGCGCCCTTGACGGTGACCCCCGGGTCGCCGCTGCGGGGCCGGCGGGTCACCCGGGTGGGCAGGGTGGCCTCGGCGAGGTCCTCCTGCGCGCCCTCCTCGCCGCCGAGCGAGGCCACCAGGCGCTCGACCACCGACTGCGCGGAGACGTGGTTCTCCCCCACCGCCGCGTACAGCGCGGAGACGTCGGCGTGCCGCATCTCGGTGGCCAGCCCGACCATCGCCTCGTGGGACATCAGGCGCTGGATCGGCAGGTGCTGCTTGCGCATCGCCTTGGCGATGGCGTCCTTGCCCTTGTCGATCGCCTCCTCGCGGCGCTCCTTGGAGAACCAGGCGCGGATCTTGTTGCGGGCCCGGGGGCTCTTGACGAACGTCAGCCAGTCGCGGCTGGGGCCCGCGGTCTCCACCCGGGAGGTGAAGATCTCGACGACGTCGCCGTTGTCGAGGGTCGACTCCAGCGGGATCAGCCGCCCGTTGACCCGCGCGCCCATGGCGCGGTGGCCGACCTCGGTGTGCACCGCGTAGGCGAAGTCGATCGGCGTCGACCCGGCGGGCAGGCCGATGACCTCGCCCTTGGGGGTGAAGACGAACACCTCCTGCGCGTTGATCTCGAAGCGCAGCGACTCGAGGAACTCGCCCGGGTCCTGGGTCTCCTGCTGCCAGTCGACGAGCTGGCGCAGCCACGACATGTCGCCGACGCCGCCCGAGCCGCCGTCGGCCCCGCCGCCGCCGCCCCCGCCGCGCACGGTGGCGTCCTTGTACTTCCAGTGCGCCGCGACGCCGTACTCCGCGCGGCGGTGCATCGCGTGGGTGCGGATCTGGATCTCGACGGGCTTGCCCTCGGGCCCGATCACGGTGGTGTGCAGCGACTGGTACATGTTGAACTTGGGCATCGCGATGTAGTCCTTGAACCGCCCCGGCACCGGGTTCCACCGGGCGTGCAGGGCGCCGAGGACGGCGTAGCAGTCGCGCACCGAGTCGACCAGCACGCGCAGCGCGACCAGGTCGTAGATGTCGGTGAAGTCGTGGCCGCGCACGATCATCTTCTGGTACACGGAGTAGTAGTGCTTGGGCCGCCCGGTGACCAGGGCCTTGATCTTCGCGGCCCGCAGGTCGGCGCTGACCTGGTCGCGCACCTCGGCCAGGTACTCCTCGCGGGCCGGGGCGCGCTCGGCGACCAGGCGCACGACCTCCTGGTGCATGCCGGGGTACAGGGTGGCGAAGGAGAGGTCCTCCAGCTCCCACTTGATGGTGTTCATCCCCAGCCGGTGCGCCAGGGGGGCGTAGATCTCCAGGGTCTCGCGGGCCTTCTTCTCCGCGGAGGCGGCCGAGACGTACCGCCAGGTGCGGGCGTTGTGCAGCCGGTCGCAGAGCTTGATCACCAGCACGCGGATGTCCTTGGCCATCGCGACGACCATCTTGCGCACCGTCTCGGCCTGGGCGGCCTCGCCGTAGACGACCTTGTCGAGCTTGGTCACCCCGTCGACCAGCATCGCCACCTCGTCGCCGAACTGGCTGCGCAGGGTGGCCAGGGAGTAGTCGGTGTCCTCGACGGTGTCGTGCAGCAGCGCGGCCGCCAGGGTGGGCGGCGTCATGCCCAGCTCGGCGAGGATCGTCGCCACCGCCACGGGGTGGGTGATGTACGGGTCGCCGCTCTTGCGCCGCTGCCCGCGGTGGGCCTTCTCGGCGACGGCGTACGCCCGCTCCAGGATCGAGGTGTCGGCCTTGGGGTGGTTGTTCCGCACGGTCGCGACCAGCGGCTCGATGGCCTGCGAGGTGGCCTGGCGGCCGCCGAGCCGGGCGAAGCGCGCGCGCAGGCCGACGGGCCCGGTCTCCTGGGTGGCGGCCTCGGCGGTGGCGCCGTCCGCGGGCGGGGCCG
>CADCUY010000558.1 GCA_902806005.1 uncultured Quadrisphaera sp.
CGACGGCGCCGTCCGGCTCGAGCTGGCGCTGCCGCGGCTGCGCCGCGACGTCGACACGCCCGCCGACCTCGCGCAGGCCCTGGCCCTGGGGGTGGGCCCGGCGACCCGGGCGGCGCTGGCCGCGCAGCGCCGCGCCGGGGCCTGAGCCCTCAGGCCATCGCGCCCTCGGCCCGGGCCACCACGGCGCCGAGGCCCTCGAGCTTGGCGAAGAAGTGCTCGTACCCGCGGTCGATCAGCTCCACCCCGTGCACGGTGGAGGTGCCCTCGGCGGCCAGCGCCGCGATGAGGTGGCTGAAGCCCCCGCGCAGGTCGGGCACCTCGATCTCCGCCGCGCGCAGCGGGGTCGGCCCGGAGACCACGGCGGAGTGGCGGAAGTCCATGGCCCCGAACCGGCACGGGGTCGAGCCGAGGCACTCGCGGTAGGTCTGGATCGTCGCGCCCATCCGCACCAGCGCCTCGGTGAAGCCCAGCCGGTTCTCGTAGACCGTCTCGTGGACGATCGACAGCCCCTTCGCCTGGGTCAGGGCCACCACCAGGGGCTGCTGCCAGTCGGTCATGAACCCCGGGTGCACGTCGGTCTCGAGGGCGATCGAGTGCAGCGGGCCGCCGGGGTGGAAGAAGCGGATGCCCTCGTCGTCGATGTCGAAGGCCCCGCCGATCTTCCGGAAGGTGTTCAGGAAGGTCATCATGTCGGCCTGGCGGGCGCCCCTGACGTACACGTCGCCGCCGGTGGCCAGGGCCGCGCTGCCCCACGACGCCGCCTCGATGCGGTCGGGCAGGGCGCGGTGGTCGTAGCCGGTGAGGGTGTCGACGCCCTCGATGCGGATCACCCGGTCGGTGTCGACGCTGATGATCGCGCCCATCTTCTGCAGCACGCCGATCAGGTCGAGGATCTCCGGCTCGACGGCGGCGTTGCGCAGCTCGGTGACGCCCTCGGCGCGCACCGCGGTCAGCAGCACCTGCTCGGTGGTGCCGACGCTGGGGTAGGGCAGCGAGAGCTTCGTGCCGCGCAGGCGCCTGGGCGCCGAGATGGCGATGCCGCTGGGCAGCTTCTCGACCACGGCGCCGAACTGGCGCAGGACGTCGAGGTGGTAGTTGATCGGCCGGTCGCCGATGCGGCAGCCGCCGAGGTCGGGGATGAAGGCGGTGCCGAGGCGGTGCACCAGGGGGCCGCAGAAGAGGATCGGGATGCGCGAGGCCCCCGCGTGGGCGTCGATGTCGGCCACGTGGGCCAGCTCGACGTCCGAGGGGTCCATGGTCAGCTCGGCGCTGTCGGCGCCCTGGCTCACCTTGACGCCGTGCAGCTGCAGCAGGCCGCGGACGATCGCCACGTCGGAGATGTCCGGGACGTCGCGCAGCCGCGAGGTGGTCTCGCCGAGCAGGGCGGCGACCATGGCCTTGGAGACGAAGTTCTTCGCTCCGCGCACGTGCACGGTGCCGACCAGCGGCGCGCCGCCGGTGACGTGGATGGTGGTCATGGGCGGGCTCCTCGGCCTGGGGAAGGCGGCTCGGGTCGGCGTGCGGGAGGGGCGGTTCGCGGAGGGCCAGTGTGCACCCGCCGCACGGGGCCGCGTGGCCGCTCCCGGGCAGGGGACCGCGAGCGGGGCCCCGGCACGCCGCCGCGCCGAGGTCGAGGTTTGACCACCCCCCGTCACGGGGCATCACCGTCTGCGAACGGTCGGTCGAGCAGGAGGAGGAACCGTGGGCAAGCACGCCGCCCCGCGCCGGGGGACCCGCGCACGCACCGCCGCGCTGCTCTCCTGCCTGCCGCTGGTGCTGCTGGCCACCGCGCTCGACGGCGCACCAGCAGACGCGGCGCCCGCGCCCGCGCCGGTCGTGACCCCCGCGGCCGACGGGTCCGTGCCCGACGTCCCCGCCCCGGACGGGTACTACCCCGGGCCCTGACCCCCCGGACCTGACCCTTCCCGGGCCGCGGGTCCTCACAGGACCCGCACGTCTCCTCGGCCGGACGCGCACGCGCCCGCCCTAGCCTCGCCGCCGTGACCCAGAGCCCCGCCACCGTGGTGGTCGTCGAGGACGAGCCCGTGATCGCCGAGGCCGTCGCGGCGCGGCTGCGCGCCGACGGCCACCGCGTCGAGGTGGCCGCCGACGGCCTCGAGGGCGTCGAGCTGTGCCGCCGCACCCGCCCCGACCTCGTGGTCCTCGACCTGATGCTGCCCGGCATCGACGGCTACGAGGTCTGCCGCCGGGTGCAGGCCGAGCGCCCCGTGCCGGTGCTGATGCTGACCGCCCGCGACGACGAGACCGACGTCGTCGTGGGGCTGCGGGTGGGCGCCGACGACTACCTGACCAAGCCGTTCGGCGCGCGCGAGCTCTCCGCCCGGGTGGCGGCGCTGCTGCGCCGCGCGGCCCGCACCCCCGAGGCCGGCGCCCGGCTGCGCCTCGGCGAGGCCGAGCTCGACCCCGTCACCCGCACCGCGAACCGGGGCGGGAGCCCGGTGCACCTGACCCCGACGGAGTTCGACCTGCTGGCCCGGCTCGCCGAGCGGCCCGGCGCCGTGCTCAGCCGCGAGCAGCTGCTGGCCGACGTCTGGGGGTGGCGCGACGCCGGCAGCACCACCCGCACCGTCGACACGCACGTGGCGGCCGTGCGCCGCAAGCTCGGCGACGGCGTCGTGCGCACCGTGCACGGCGTCGGGTACGCCGGCGGAGCGGCGTGAGCCGGGTGGGCGGCGGCGGGCCGCTGGCCGGGCTGCGCTCGATCAAGGCCAAGCTCGGGCTGGTGGTGGTGGGGGCCACCGCCGCCGGGCTGCTCGCCGGGGCCGCGGGGCTGCAGCTGGGGTTCCGGGTGCGCTGGTCCCTGGTGCTCGCCGTCGTCCTCGCGCTGGTGGTGGTGCAGCTGCTCGCCCGCGGGATGACGGCGCCGCTGCGGGAGATGGCCGCGGCCACCACCGCGATGGCCCGCGGCGACCACGACGTGCGCGTGGCCGTGCGCACCCGCGACGAGGTGGGGCAGCTGGCCGTGGCGTTCAACGCGATGGCCGCCGACCTCGGGCAGGTCGACGCCCAGCGCCGGCGCCTGGTGGCCGACGTCAGCCACGAGCTGCGCACCCCGATCACCGCCCTGCAGGCGCTGCTGGAGAACCTCGCCGACGGCGTCACCCGCCCCGAGCCGGCCGCGCTGCGCACCGCGCTCGCCCAGACCCAGCGCCTGGGCCGGCTCGTGGCCCAGCTGCTCGACCTCTCCCGGCTCGAGGCCGGGGCGGTGCCGCTGCACCGGCGGGACGTCGAGCTCTCGCCGCTGCTGGCCGCGGCCGCCGACGAGGCCCGCGCCCTCGGCCGGCCGGTGGAGGTGGCCGTCGACGTCGAGCCGGGCCTGCACCTGCGGGCCGACCCCGAGCGCCTCGCCCAGGTGCTGGCGAACCTGCTCGACAACGCCACCCGGCACAGCCCGGACGGCGGGCGGGTGGAGGTCGTCGCCCGGCGCGCGCCGTCCGGGGTGCGCCTGGAGGTGCTCGACGCCGGGCCCGGCATCGCCGAGGCCGACCGGAGCGTCGTCTTCGAGCGGTTCGCCCGCACCGACGGAGCGCGGGCCAGCGCCGACGGCGGCAGCGGGCTCGGCCTCGCCATCGTGCGCTGGGTGGTGGAGCTGCACGGCGGCGCGGTCGCCGTCGGCGCGCCGCCCCCCGGCGGCGGGTGCCGCGTCGTCGTCGACCTGCCCGCCTGACCCCCGCTCCCCCTCCCCCGCCGCACCGCGGACCGCCGACCGGCGGCTCCGCCT
>CADCUY010000559.1 GCA_902806005.1 uncultured Quadrisphaera sp.
TGCCGTCTTGATCCGGATCAGCCGTCTCTAGCTGTTCGGGGCTGAAGGAGAGATCACGCCAGACTCCGCCTACGTCGGTCGCCGATCGAACGTTCGCTGCAGAATTTGCGCAGGCGATGCAATCGATATGCGAGACTTCGATCAAGGGATCACTGTCGCCACTGGCGTAGGCGTAGTTGACCAGCTCGTACCAGTAGCGGACGAACGCCTCCGCCCCCGCGGCGTCCGGCGTGGTAGCTGCCTCGGGCAGTGGGGGCTTGGTGAACGCCTCCGTCGTCGGGCTGGGCTCGACGATCGGCGCCTCGCTGGTGCTCGACGCGCTCGGCGACGGCGCCGCAGCGGCCTCGGGCTCCGCCGAGCACCCCGCCACACCGACGACCACCAGCACCGCCGCGACGACGGCCCGCACCCCACGCACGGGCCGACGGTAGCGGCGGGATGCGCCGCAGGCCGCCGTCCGAGCCCCGGGCTGTGGACGGCCACCCGACCGGCCGACGCGGATGACCCTCGGTGCCCACGACCCGTTGACTGACGACCCGCCCGCTCGGACTTGTGACGTCAGAAGTCCGAGTCAGTCGTGAGGGAGGTGCGGTCCCCGCGCGGCCGCCATCGCCTCGTACGCCCCGCGCAGCCGCTCCACGGCCCGCCCCCCGCCCGGCCCGAGCAGGCTGGCGTCCAGGTCGTCGAGCACTCCCCGACCCGTCAGCACCGACGCCCCGAGGGCCGGCAGGGCCGCAGCCCGGCGGTAGAAGGGCCCCGTCGCGTCGTCCAGCGCCACCTCCTCCACGGCCTCCGCGCGGTCTCCCTCGGACGAGCGCTGCAGCGCCGCCACCTGCGCGAGCAGCGCGTCGCGCTCGACCCCGCGCAGCGTCAGCACCCCGAACGGCTCGGTGTCGAGCCACTCCGCCAGCAGGTACACCACGGCCGCGGCGTGCTTGCAGGGGTCGCCCCAGTCGGGGCAGGTGCAGTCGAAGCGCGCGTCCGACAGCGACTCCGGGAACAGGGCCAGCCCGGCACCGAGGGTCAGCTGCTCGAACCCCTCGGGCATCTGCCCGCCGAGCACCGCTGCGAGCACCGCCGGCGCCCCGGCCACGGCCTCGGCGAGCTCGCGCTGCGTCTCGGCGTCCCAGGTGTGGAACCGCAGCTCGGTGGCGTAGGGCGTCGCGCGGCTGCCCTGCACCGACGAGCGCACCCGTCCCGGCCCGACCTCGAGGCTGAGCACCTGCCCCGCGCGGGCGTACGTGCGCCCGCGGGCCACCCGCCCGGCCCCGGCGACCTCCTCCATCGCGTCGACGAAGCGCCGCCCCCACCACGTCGTGGCGAAGGCGCCGCGCCGCGAGCGCGCGCGGATGCCGTCACCGGCGATGCGCTTGCCCGGCGGGAAGGGTCCCTCCCACGGCGGGTCGGCGGACCGGGGCGCCATCAGTCCCCCACGGCGTCGGCGCCGAGGGTCAGCAGGTCGCGCAGGTCGGCCGTCGACAGCTCGGTCAGCCACCCCTCGCCGGTGCCGACGACGGCGTCGGCCAGCTCCTTCTTCGCGGTCATCAGGGCGTCGACGCGCTCCTCGACGGTGCCGACGCAGACGAGCTTGCGCACCTGCACCTGCCGGGTCTGGCCGATCCGGAAGGCCCGGTCGGTGGCCTGGGCCTCGACGGCGGGGTTCCACCACCGGTCCAGGTGCACGACGTGGTTGGCGGCGACGAGGTTCAACCCCGTCCCGCCCGCCTTGAGGGACAGCAGCATCACCGGGGGCCCGTCGCCGCCGGTGAACTGCGCGACCATCGCGTCGCGCCCGGCCTTGGAGACCCCGCCGTGCAGGAACGGCACCTCGACGCCGTACCGCGCGGACAGGTGCGGGGCCACCATCGCGCCGAACTCGCGGTACTGGGTGAAGCACAGCGCCCGCTCGCCGTCGGCGACCACGGCGTCGAGGACGTCGTCGACCAGGGCGAGCTTGCCCGAGCGGTGCTGCCCGCGGCGCAGCAGCGGCGAGCCGTCGCCGAGCAGCTGCGCGGGGTGGTTGCACACCTGCTTCAGGCGGGTCAGCGTGGCCAGCACCAGGCCCTTGCGCTGCACCCCGTCGGCGGCGGCGATCCGCGCGAGCATGTCGTCGACCACCGCCTGGTAGAGCGAGGCCTGCTCGGCGGTGAGGTTGGCGCGGACGACCATCTCGAGCTTCTCCGGCAGGTCGGAGATCACCGTGGGGTCGGTCTTGACCCGGCGGAGGACGAAGGGTCTGGTCAGCGTGGCCAGGATCCGGGTCTGGTCGGGGTCGCGGTGGCGCTCGATCGGCACCGCGAACCGCTCCCGGAAGCTGGTCGCGGAGCCGAGCAGGCCCGGGTTGGTGAAGTCGAGGATCGAGCGCAGCTCGTCGAGGCGGTTCTCCACCGGGGTCCCGGTCAGGGCCACGCGGTGGGTGGGCCCGGACGCCGGACCGGCGGGCGCAGCGGGCGCGGCGGGCCCGGCGGCCACGGCGCGGACGGCGCGGGCTGAGCGGGTGCCGGAGTTCTTCACGTGCTGCGCCTCGTCCAGGGCCACCCGCTGCCAGGAGACGGCGGCGAGGTCGTCGACGTCGCGGGCCACGAGGGCGTAGGTGGTGAGCACCAGGTCGGACGCCGCGACCGCCGCGGCCAGCTCCTCGCCGTGCAGGCGCTCGGGGCCGTGGTGGACGTGCACGCGGAGCCCGGGCGCGAACCGGGCGGCCTCGCGCTGCCAGTTGCCGACCACCGACATGGGGCAGACCAGCAGGGTGGGTCGCGGCGCCTCGGGGGCGGCCTCGTGCTCGGCGAGCAGCAGCGCGAGCAGCTGCACGGTCTTGCCGAGGCCCATGTCGTCGGCGAGCACCACCCCGAGGCCGAGCCGGGCCATGAACACCAGCCACGACAGGCCGCGCTCCTGGTACGGGCGCAGCTGCGCCTGGAGGGCGGCGGGCGCGGGCACCGGGGCGACGCGCGCGTCGGCCTGCCCGGAGAGCAGGTCGCCGAGCCAGCCGGTGGCGTCGACGCCGCTGACCGCCACGGGGGGCGCACCGGCGCCGCTCCCGGTGAGCTGGCCGAGCACCGTGCCCAGCGCGGCGCGGCCGGTGCCCTGGCGCTGGAGGAAGCGGAGGCTGCGGGCGAGGCGGTCGGCGTCGATCTGCACCCACTGACCGCGCAGCCGCACCAGGGGCTCCTTGGCCGCCGCGAGCGCCTCGAGCTCGGCCTGGGTCAGCGACGCGTCGCCGAGGGCGACCTGCCAGGAGTAGTCGACCAGCTCGGCCTGCCCGAGCCGGCTGGGGCCGCCGACGGCCGAGGTCGCCGGGTCGGTGGTGGTCGCCTGCAGGCGCAGCGTGACCTCCGGCTTCAGCCAGCGGCCGGGCAGCTGGACGGCGACGCCCACGGCGGTCAGCGCCGGCACCCCGACCGCGACGAGGTCGACGACCTGCTCCGCGCGCAGCGGCACGTCGCCTCCCGGGGCGCCGCCCATGTCGGTGAGCAGCGGTGGGTACGCGCTGCCGGCGCGGGCCAGCTCGGTCAGGGCGAAGGACCACGGGTCCACCGGCTCGTGCCAGGCGACGCCGCCGACGCCGGCCCGCACCTCGTCGGGGGTGAGCACGAGGCTCGGGTCGTCGAGGGACCGCAGCCGCACCTGCAGGGCCCAGCCCGTGTCGGGCTCGCCGAGGCCCGGCAGGTCGGGCAGGTCGGTGCCCGGCCCGGTGTCCGCCGCCGTCGGCTCGCTGACCCGCAGCAGCAGCTCGAC
>CADCUY010000560.1 GCA_902806005.1 uncultured Quadrisphaera sp.
GCGAGCGCATCTACACCGCCCAGCGCGGCGCCCGCGGCGTCGAGGTCGCGCCCGTCCGCCGGGTGGTCTGAGCCCCGGCGGCACCCGCCGCGCAGCACCGGCACGACGAAGGCCCCGGACCTGGCGAGGTCCGGGGCCTTCGTCGTGCCGCCGACGGCCGCCGCGGTGGGCGGCCGCCGGCTCAGCGCGCCGTCGTCAGTGGCTGTGCCCGTGGCCGCCGGCGCTCTCGGCCTGCTCCTCGGGCTTGTCGACCACCAGGGTGTCGGTGGTCAGCACCATGGCGCCGATGGAGGCGGCGTTCTGCAGTGCGGAGCGGGTGACCTTCACCGGGTCGAGGACGCCCTGGGCGACCAGGTCGCCGTACTCGCCGGTGGCGGCGTTCAGGCCGTGGCCCTGGGGCAGGGAGCGCACGCGGTCGACGACCACGTAGCCCTCCATCCCGGCGTTCTCGGCGATCCACCGCAGCGGCTCGACCACGGCGTGCTGGATGATCCGCGCGCCGGTGGCCTCGTCGCCGGTCAGGGAGAGGCCGTCGACGGCCGCGGCCGCGTGCACCAGGGCGGTGCCGCCGCCGGCGACGATGCCCTCCTCGATCGCCGCTCGCGTCGCCGAGACGGCGTCCTCGATGCGGTGCTTCTTCTCCTTGAGCTCGGTCTCGGTGGCCGCGCCGACCTTGATGACGGCGACGCCGCCGGCCAGCTTCGCGAGCCGCTCCTGCAGCTTCTCGCGGTCCCAGTCGGAGTCGGTGCGCTCGATCTCGGAGCGGATCTGGGCGACCCGGCCCTCGACGTCGGCCGCGTCCCCGGCGCCGTCGATGACGGTCGTGTCGTCCTTGGTCACCACGATGCGCCGGGCCGAGCCGAGCACCTCGAGCCCGACCTGGTCGAGCTTGAGGCCGACCTCGGGGCTGACGACCTGGGCGCCGGTGAGCACCGCCACGTCCTGGAGGATCGCCTTGCGGCGGTCGCCGAAGCCGGGGGCCTTGACCGCGGCGGCGGTGAAGGTGCCGCGGATCTTGTTGACCACCAGGGTCGAGAGCGCCTCGCCGTCGACGTCCTCGGCGATGATGAACAGCGGCTTGGAGGTCTGCAGCACCTTCTCCAGCAGCGGGAGCAGGTCGGCGACGGCCGAGATCTTGCCCTGGCTGATCAGCACGTGGGCGTCCTCGAGGACGGCCTCCATGCGCTCCGGGTCGGTGACGAAGTAGGGCGAGATGTAGCCCTTGTCGAACTGCAGGCCCTCGGTGAAGTCGAGCTCCAGCGCCATCGAGGACGACTCCTCGACGGTGATGACGCCGTCCTTGCCGGCCTTGTCGAACGCCTCGGCGATGAGCTGGCCGACCTCGGTGTCCTGCGCCGAGATGGTGGCGACGTGGGCGATGTCGCCCTTGCCGTCGACCTCGCGGGCGGCCTCGCCGAGGGCGGCGCCGATCGCCTCGACCGCGGCGTCGATGCCCCGCTTGAGCGCGGCCGGGCCGGCGCCCGCGGCGACGTTGCGCAGGCCCTCGTGCACGATCGCCTGGGCCAGCACGGTCGCGGTGGTGGTGCCGTCGCCCGCGACGTCGTTCGTCTTGGTGGCGACCTCCTTGGTCAGCTGGGCCCCGAGGTTCTCGTAGGGGTCGTCCAGCTCGATCTCGCGGGCGATCGTCACGCCGTCGTTGGTGATCGTGGGCGCGCCCCACTTCTTGTCGATGACGACGTTGCGGCCGCGGGGGCCGAGCGTCACCTTGACGGTGTTGGCGAGCGCGTCGACCCCTCGCTCGAGGGAGCGGCGGGCGGTCTCGTCGAACTGCAGCGTCTTGGGCATGGGGCTCTTCTCTGGTGGGGGCCGGGCTGAGGTGGGCTCGCACGCAGCGCGCCCCGGGGCCGGCGGAGCCGGCCGCCGGGGCGCGCGTGGAGGTGCTGGGTGGTGCCTGGTGCTGGTGCGTCAGTGCGTGACGACCGCGAGGACGTCGCGGGCGGAGAGGACCAGCAGGTCGTCGCCGCCGTACTTGACCTCGGTGCCGCCGTACTTGGAGTAGATGACCCGGTCGCCGACGGCGACGTCGAGCGGAACGCGGTTGCCGTTGTCGTCGATGCGACCCGGGCCCACGCTGAGGACCTCGCCCTCCTGGGGCTTCTCCTTCGCGGTGTCCGGGATGACCAGCCCGGAGGCGGTCGTCTGCTCGGCGTCGAGGGGCTTGACGACGATGCGGTCCTCGAGCGGCTTGATGGAGACCGACATGGAGCGGACCTCCCCTTCCTGCGTCACTGGAATCGGATGGTGGGGCCGTGCTGGGGGTCGGCCGTCGTCGCGGGTGCCGGCCGGAGCCGCCGGAGCGGCTGGCACCCGCACGGGTCGAGTGCCAGCTCGGACACTAGGCCGGTGGTTAGCACTCGGTCAACTCGAGTGCCAGACCGGTCGGCCGGCGCAGGGCCGGTCGGGTGCCCGGGCCGCCCCACGCTGCCACCCCGGCGCGGGTGGGAGGATCGCGGGGTGGACGACGCCGGCCTCTCCGCGCTGCTCACCGCGGACGGCTGGGCCCTGCTCGAGGCCCTCCCGCCCTACCGCGAGGACGCGGCGCTGGGCCTCGGCGAGCGGCTGCGCGCCGACGGCGTCGACCCCTCCCTGGTCGCCGCGGCGATGACCCAGTCGCGGCTGCGCGCCCGCGGGGAGGCCAAGTTCGGGCCGTTCGCCGCGGGGATGCTCTTCACGCCCGACGGGCTCGAGCAGGCCACCCGCCTCGACGTCGCCGCCCACCACGCGCAGCGCTTCGCCGCCGCGGGGGTGGCCCGGGTGGCCGACCTCGGCTGCGGCATCGGCGGCGACGCGATGGCCCTGGCCGGGCTGGAGCGCGAGGTGCTCGCGGTCGACCGCGACGAGGTGACCGCCGCCGTCGCGGCGGTGAACCTGCGGCACTGGCCCGAGGCGCGGGTGCGGCACGCCGACGCCACCGAGGTCGACCTGACCGGCGCCGCCGGCGCGGACGGCGTCGGCCCGGGCGACGGGGTCTGGCTCGACCCGGCCCGGCGCACCCCGAACGGGCGCCGGGTGCTCGACCCGCGACGGGCCTCGCCCCCGTGGGAGGCGGTGCTGGCCATCGCGGCGCGGGTGCCGGCGACCGGCGTCAAGCTCGCCCCCGGCATCCCCCGCGACCTCGCCGACGGCGCCCCGCACGGCGCCGAGACGCAGTGGGTCTCGGTGGACGGCGACGTCGTCGAGGCCGCCGTCTGGTTCGGACCGCTGGCCAGGCCGGGGCTGCGGCACACGGCGCTGGTGCTGCGCTCGGGGGGCGAGCGGGGAGCCAGCACCACGGAGGTGCACGACACCGGGCTCCGGCGCCCGGTGTCCCTGGAGCGCCTGGAGGAGGTCGGCGGCTTCCTCTACGACCCCGACGGCGCCGTGGTGCGCGCCGGGCTGGTCGGCCAGGTCGCCGCGGCGGTCGGCGGCCGGCTGCTCGACCCCACGATCGCCTACGTCTGCTCCGACGAGCTGGTGCGCACCCCCCTGGCGGCGGCGTTCGCCGTCGACGAGGTGCTGCCGTTCTCGCTCAAGGTGCTGCGCACCCGGCTGCGCGACCGCGGGGTGACGCGGGTGGAGGTGCTCAAGCGCGGCAGCGCCGTCGACGTCGAGCAGCTGCGCCGGCAGCTGCGGCTCGGCGACACCCGCGCCCGGGCGGCCGGCACCGGCACCCCCGGCGCGGAGGCCTCGCTGGTGCTGACCCGGGTGGGCGGCCAGCCCGTCGTCGTCGTGG
>CADCUY010000561.1 GCA_902806005.1 uncultured Quadrisphaera sp.
GGGGCTGGCGGTCGAGCTCGAGGTCAGCCGGCGCAGCACCGACCCGTGGTCGTTCCACCTGCCCAGCGGCCGGACGGCCGGTGACGCCGCCGGTGCGGCGCCCGGCGGCGCGGGGGGGCAGGGATGAGCACCGCACCCCTGGCCGACCAGGTGCAGCTGCTGGCCGTGCAGGCGCTCGACGTCCGCGCCGGCCAGCTCGCCCACCGGCGGCGCACCCTGCCCGAGCACGCCGCCCTGGCCGAGCTGGCCACCCGCGAGCGCGCCGTCCGCGACCGGCTGACCGTGGCCCGCACCGCGGTCTCCGACCTCGAGCGCGAGCTCGCGGCCTCCGACGAGGCCGTGCGCCAGGTCCGCGAGCGCGCCGAGCGCAACCGGGCCCGCCTCGAGGCCGGCGCCGGGGCTCGCGACGCCACCGCGCTCGAGCGCGACCTCACGGCGCTGGCGCGCCGGCAGGGCGAGCTCGAGGAGGTCGAGCTCGACGTCATGGAGCGCCTCGAGCAGGCCCAGGGGCAGGCCGCCGCGGCCGAGGCCGAGCTGGCGGGCGACGCCGCGCGGCGCGCGGAGCTCGAGACCGCGCGCGACGCGGCCGTGGCCGAGATCGACGCCCAGGCCCGCTCGCTGGCGCAGGGCCGCCAGCGCCAGGTGCAGGGCCTGGACGCCGGGCTGGTCGCCCTGTACGAGCGGCTGCGCGCCTCCACCGGGCTCGGGGCGGCGGCCCTGGCCGGCGGGGCCTGCGGGGCCTGCCGCACGGTGCTCAGCGTCACCGAGCTGGCGCGGGTGCGCGCCGAGCCGCCCGACGCGGTGGTGCGGTGCGAGGAGTGCGAGCGGATCCTCGTGCGGGTGCCCGAGGGCGCCGGCGCCCCTGGTGCACCGGGTGGCGGCGCGTGAGCCGCCGCCTGGTCGTCGAGGCCGACGGCGGCTCGCGCGGCAACCCCGGCCCCGCCGGCTACGGCGCGCTGGTGCGCGACGCGGCCACCGGCGAGGTGCTCGACGAGGCGGCGGCGGCCATCGGGGTCGCGACGAACAACGTCGCGGAGTACTCCGGGCTGCTGGCCGGGCTGCGCGCCGCCGCGGCCATCGACCCCGAGGCGCGCGTCGAGGTGCGGATGGACTCCAAGCTCGTCGTGGAGCAGATGACGGGGCGCTGGCAGGTCAAGCACGAGGACATGCGCCGCCTGGCCCGGCAGGCCCGCGAGGTCTTCGGCGCCGGGCGGGTCAGCTACGCCTGGGTCCCGCGGCGCGAGAACGGGCACGCCGACCGGCTGGCCAACGAGGCCATGGACGCCGCCGCGGCCGGCCGGACCTGGTCGCGCGGCTCGGCCGCCGCGGCGCGCCCGGGGGAGGCCCTGGTGGAGCCGGCCCCGTCCGCCGTCCCGGCGCCGACCTACGCTGGTGCGGTGGACGGCACCCAGGCTCCCGCTCGCGCGCAGCTGGCCTACCGGCTGCTGACCGGCACCGACGACCGCGCCTTCTGCGAGAAGGTGAGCGCCGCCCTGGCCGAGGGCTACGAGCTGCACGGCAGCCCCGCCATCACCCACGACGGCGACCGCGTGGTCGTGGCCCAGGCCGTGCTCCTGCCCGCCGCCGCCGGCGGGAGCGCCCGGTGAGCGGCGCCGCGGTGCGCACCGGCGACCTCACCCCGGAGGAGGCGTGGCGCCGGCTCGCCGACGACCCGCGGGCCGTGCTGGTCGACGTGCGCACCCTCCCGGAGTGGACCTTCGTCGGGGTGCCCGACCTGCGCGAGCTGGGCAGGCCCGTGGTGCAGGTGGAGTGGAACAGCTACCCCGCCGGGCACAACGACGCCTTCCTCGACGAGCTGGCCGGGGTGCCCACCGACGTGCCGGTGCTCTTCCTGTGCCGCTCCGGGGTCCGCTCGGTGGCTGCGGCGGACGCCGCCCGCGCCGCCGGGTGGGAGCAGACCTACAACGTGCTGGAGGGCTTCGAGGGCGACCTCGACGCCGAGGGGCACCGGGGCGCGCAGGGCTGGCGCGCCCGCGGCCTGCCCTGGCGCCAGTCGTGAGCGCCGCGGGCGAGACCCCCGCCGGCGGCGGCCGGGCCCGGGGGTGGCGGCCCGACACCCTGGCCGTGCGCGGCGGCCTGGACCGCTCGGGGTTCATGGAGACCTCCGAGGCCCTGTACCTGACCAGCGGGTACGTCTACCCCTCCGCGGAAGACGCCGAGGCGGCCTTCGCGGGGGAGCAGGACCGGTACGTCTACTCCCGGTACGGCAACCCCACCGTCGCCGCCTTCGAGGAGCGGCTGCGCCTGCTCGAGGGGGCCGAGGGGGCGACGGCCACCGCCACCGGGATGGCGGCGGTCTACCTCGCGCTGCAGGCGCTGGTGCGCACCGGCGACCGGGTGGTGGCCTCCCGCGCGCTGTTCGGCTCGTGCTTCGTCATCTGCGACGAGCTGCTGCCCCGCTGGGGGGTGCGGGTCGACCTCGTCGACGGGCACGACCTCGCCCAGTGGGAGGAGGCGCTGTCGACGCCCGCGACGGCGGTCTTCTTCGAGACCCCGTCCAACCCCGTGCAGGACCTCGTCGACGTCGCCGCCGTGAGCGCGCTCGCGCACGCCGCGGGGGCGACGGTCGTCGTCGACAACGTCTTCGCGACGCCCCTGCTGCAGCGGCCGCTGGAGCTGGGGGCCGACGTGGTCGTGTACTCGACCACCAAGCACGTCGACGGGCAGGGCCGCACCCTCGGCGGGGCCGTGCTCGGCACCCGCGAGTACCTCGACGGCGACGTGCAGACCTTCCTGCGCCACACCGGGCCGTCGATGAGCCCGTTCACCGCGTGGGTGCTGCTCAAGGGCCTGGAGACGATGGGCCTGCGGGTGGAGCGGATGACCGCGTCGGCGCTGCGCATCGCCCGCCACCTCGAGGGCGTGCCGGGGGTGGAGCGGGTGCGCTACCCGTTCCTGCCCAGCCACCCGCAGCACGAGCTGGCGCTGCGGCAGATGACCGGCGGCGGCACCGTGGTCACCCTCGACGTCGAGGGCGGCAAGGAGGGGGCGTTCAAGGCGCTCGACGCGCTGCAGCTGGTCGACGTCTCGAACAACCTCGGCGACGCGAAGTCGCTGGCCACCCACCCCGCGACCACCACGCACCGGCGGCTCAGCCCGCAGGCGCGCGCCGCCGCGGGCATCGGCGAGGGCACGATCCGCATCTCGGTGGGGCTCGAGGACGTCGAGGACCTGCTCGACGACGTCGACGCCGCCCTGGGCGCCGGCCGCCGCTGACCCACCTGGGGGACCGGCTCCTCGCTCCCGGGCCCGTCGCGGCCCCCCCGATCCCCGATGATCTCGGGGCTCCGGTCAGCGGATCGCAGGTTCCGTGGGCGGAACACCGAGATCGTCGCGCGTTGGCGCTGCCCGGTCCTACCGGGTGATCGGTCCTGGCTGGTGCCCGGTGCTGCGTGGTGCCCGGTCCTGCCAGCGCATCTCCACCTGCCAGCGCACCCCGCTAGGCCGGGTCTCGAGCGCGGCGCTGCCGACGGCCCTCGGTGATCATGGCCCCTTCCACCCGCTCGGCCCCGGTGACGGTGGAACGGGCCATGATCACTACGCCTTCCTGCGGTGATCATGGCCTCTTGCCCTGACGTCGTGCGGGCACCGGTGGAACGGCCCATGATCACCGTGGGCGTGGGCGTGGGCGTGGGCGTGGGCGTGGGCGTGGGCGTGGGCGTGGGCGTGGGCGTGGGCGTGGCGCGCCGGGGCGCTCAGGCGC
>CADCUY010000562.1 GCA_902806005.1 uncultured Quadrisphaera sp.
CCCGGGGTCGGCGCCGCCGCCGCTGCCGCCGTCGTCGCGGCGCTGGCCGCCGACGCCCCCGCCCCCGCGGTCGACGTGGCCACCGGTGAGCTCGTCGACTGAGCCGCGGGCCGGCGGGCCCCTGGCGCGCGGCGGTGCGGGCGGGCGTCGGTGCCGCCTGCCACGATGACCGGCGTGGAGACCCCCACCCCCGAGCTGCTCGTCGTCACCGGCCTCTCCGGCGCGGGGCGCTCGACGGTCGCCAACGCCCTCGAGGACCTCGGCTGGTACGTCGTCGACAACCTGCCGCCGCAGATGCTCGGCGCGCTGGCCGGGCTGGCCGCCCGCGCCGGCACCGCGGTGCCCCGCGTCGCGGTGGTCCTCGACGTGCGCACCCGCGGCTTCGACACCGGCGGCGGCGACCTGGCCGGGGTGCTCCTCGGCGCCGGCGACTCGGGGGTGCGGCGCCGGGTGCTGTTCCTCGAGGCCGGCGACGACGTGCTGGTGCGCCGCTTCGAGTCGGTGCGCCGGCCCCACCCGCTGCAGGGCGAGGGGCGCGTGCTCGACGGGATCGTCGCCGAGCGCGAGCTGCTGCGCGAGCTGCGCGCCTCGGCCGACCTCGTGGTCGACACCTCCGACCGCAACGTCCACCAGCTCGGCGCCCTGATCGGCGACCTGTTCGGCGAGGCCGAGCGCACCCGCCTGCGGCTGACGCTGGTGAGCTTCGGCTTCAAGTACGGGCTGCCCACCGACGCCGACCACGTCGTCGACGTCCGGTTCCTGCCCAACCCCTTCTGGGTGCCCGAGCTGCGCGGGCACACCGGGCAGGAGCCCGCCGTCGCCGACTACGTGCTCGGCCAGGACGGCGCGGAGGAGTTCCTGCAGCGCTACGCGGCGGCCCTGCAGCCGGTGATCGAGGGCTACCGCCGCGAGAACCGCAGCTACGCCACCGTGGCGATCGGCTGCACCGGCGGCAAGCACCGGTCGGTGGCGATGAGCGAGCGGCTCGCGCAGCTCCTGCGCGCCGCCGGGGAGGCCGCAGCGGACGCCGACGGCGCGGGCCCGGACGGCGCGGGCACGTCCGGCGGGCCGTCGGTGCGGGTGGTGCACCGCGACCTGGGCCGCGAGTGAGCAGCCTGCGCGTCGTCGCCTGCGGCGGCGGCCACGGCCTGGCGGCCAGCCTCGCAGCGCTGCGCCACCTGACCGAGCGGCTGACCGCGGTGGTCACCGTCGCCGACGACGGGGGCTCCAGCGGGCGGCTGCGCGAGGAGCTCGGGGTGCTGCCCCCGGGCGACCTGCGGATGGCGCTGGCGGCGCTGTGCGACGACACCGAGTGGGGCCGCACCTGGCGCGACGTCCTCCAGCACCGCTTCGCCTCCGACGGCCCGCTGCACGACCACGCCGTGGGGAACCTGCTCATCGTCGCCCTGTGGCAGCGGCTCGGCGACGCCGTGGAGGGCCTCGACCTCGTCGCCCGCCTGCTCGGCGCCCGCGGGCGGGTGCTGCCGATGTCGTCGGTGCCGCTGGCCATCGAGGCCGACGTCGCCCTCGGCCACCGCCGCGGCGGCGGCGAGGGCGCCGGCGCGCCCGCGCCGCCGGGGCCCCGGGTCGTCCTGGTGCGCGGTCAGGCGCAGGTCGCGACGACGTCGGGCCGGGTGCTCGAGGTGCGCCTCGACCCCGCGGAGCCCCCGGCCCGCCCCGAGGCGGTCGCCGCCGTGCGCGAGGCCGACTGGGTGGTGCTCGGCCCGGGCTCGTGGTTCACCAGCGTCATCCCGCACCTGCTGGTGCCCGAGCTGCGCGCCGCGCTGGTCGGCACCGCGGCGCGGCGGGCGCTGGTGCTGAACCTCTCCGCCCCCCGCGGGGAGTCGCGCGGGCTGACCCCCGCGCAGCACGTGCGGGCCCTGGCCGCCCACGCCCCGACGATGCCCCTGGACGCCGTGCTGGCCGACCCGCGCACCCTGGCCGGGGGCGAGGACGGCGAGCAGCGCGCCGACCTCGAGGCCGCCGTCCGCGACGCCGGCGGGCAGCTGCTGCTGCGGCGGCTGGCCGCCGGGCGCGACCCGGTGCACGACCCCCTGCGGCTGGCGACGGCCTTCCGCGACGTCTTCGACGTGGCGTAGCCGGCCCTCGACGCTGCGTGAGCCGCGGGGGCCCCCTCCGGACCGGTGGTCCCGGAGCCACCCGCGGCGGCGGGGGGCGGTGGCAGGATGCGAGGCATGGCACTGACGGCACAGGTGAAGGACGAGCTGAGCCGCCTGCAGGTGCTCAAGTCGGCCGAGCGCCGGGCCGAGGTCTCCGCGCTGCTGCGCTTCGCCGGCGGACTGCACATCGTCTCGGGCCGCGTGGTGGTCGAGGCGGAGCTCGACGCCGGCAACACCGCCCGGCGCCTGCGGCGCGAGCTCGCCGAGGTCTACGGCGCCTCCTCCGAGGTGCTCGTCGTGGCCGGCGGCGGCCTGCGGCGCGGCTCGCGGTACGTCGTCCGGGTGGTGCGCGACGGCGAGGCCCTGGCCCGCCAGACCGGGCTGCTGGACCTGCGCGGCCGCCCGGTGCGCGGGCTGCCCGCCCAGGTGGTCTCGGGCACGGTCGGCGACGCGGTGGCGGCCTGGCGCGGGGCGTTCCTCGCCCACGGGTCCCTCACCGAGCCCGGCCGCTCCGCCGCGCTGGAGATCACCTGCCCCGGGCCGGAGGCCGCGCTGGCCCTGGTCGGGGCCGCCCGGCGCCTGCACATCTCGGCCAAGGCCCGCGACGTGCGCGGCATCGACCGGGTCGTCATCCGCGACGGCGACGCGATCCGCGACATGCTCACCCACCTCGGCGCGCACGACGCGGTGATGGTCTGGGAGGAGCGGCGGATGCGCCGCGAGGTGCGGGCCTCCGCGAACCGCCTGGCCAACTTCGACGACGCGAACCTGCGCCGCTCGGCGCGCGCCGCCGTGGCCGCCAGCTCGCGGGTGGAGCGGGCGCTGGAGATCCTCGGCGACACGGTGCCCGAGCACCTCCAGGCCGCGGGGGCGCTGCGCCTGGAGCACAAGCAGGCCAGCCTCGAGGAGCTCGGGGCGCTCGCCGTGCCCCCGATGTCCAAGGACGCCGTGGCCGGGAGGATCCGCCGGCTGCTGGCGATGGCCGACCGCTACGCCGAGGAGCTCGGGGTGCCCGGCACCGACGCCAACCTCACCCCGGACATGCTGGACGCCTGAGCGCTCACTAGGGTCTGTCCCGCAGCGGCGGGCGGGAGCGCGCCGCGACCAGCGCTTCCCCGAAGGACCCCACCGAAGGAGCGATCTCGTGACCATCCGCGTCGGCATCAACGGCTTCGGCCGCATCGGCCGCAACTTCTACCGCGCCGTGCAGGCCTCCGGCGCCGACATCGAGATCGTCGGCGTGAACGACCTGACCGACAACAAGAGCCTGGCCACGCTGCTGCACTACGACTCCATCCTGGGCCGCTTCCCCGGCGGCGTGACCGCGGGCGAGGACACCATCACCGCCGGCGGGAAGACCTTCGCCGCCCTCGCCGAGCGCGAGCCCGGCAAGCTGCCGTGGGGCGACCTCGGCGCCGACGTCGTCGTGGAGTCGACCGGCTTCTTCACCGACGCCGACAAGGCCCGCGCCCACATCGAGGCCGGCGCGAAGAAGGTCATCATCTCGGCGCCCGCCAAGGGCGAGGACCTCACCGTGGTGATGGGCGCGAACCACGAGTCGTACGACGAGGACGCGCACCACATCATCTCCAACGCCTCCTGCACCACCAACTGCCTGGCCCCGCTCGCGAAGGTGCTCGACGACACCTTCGGCATCGAGAAGGGCCTGATGACGACGATCCACGCCTACACCCAGGACCAGAACCTCCAGGACGCCCCGCACAAGGACCTGCGCCGCGCCCGCGCCGCCGCGCTGAACATCGTCCCGACGTCGACCGGTGCGGCCAAGGCGATCGGCCTCGTGCTCCCGCAGCTGAAGGGCAAGCTCGACGGCTACGCGCTGCGCGTGCCCGTGCCCACCGGCTCGGCCACCGACCTCACCGTCACCCTGAACCGCGAGACCTCCGTCGACGAGGTCAACGCCGCGTTCAGGGCCGCCGCCGACTCCGGGCCGCTCTCGGGCTTCCTCACCTACACCGAGGACCCGATCGTGTCCTCCGACATCGTCACCGACCCGAGCTCGTGCATCTTCGACTCCGGGCTGACCAAGGTGATCGGCGACCAGGTGAAGGTCGTCGGCTGGTACGACAACGAGTGGGGCTACTCCAACCGCCTCAAGGACCTGATCACCTACATCAGCGCCTGAGGTGCGCACCCTCGACGAGCTGCTGGCGGCCCGGGGCGACCTCGCCGGCACCCGGGTCCTCGTCCGCAGCGACCTGAACGTGCCGCTCGACGGGACCCGGATCACGGACGACGGGCGCGTGCGGGCGTCGCTGCCCACCTGGCAGCGGCTGCTCGACGCCGGCGCGCGGGTGGTCGTCGGGGCGCACCTGGGCCGCCCGAAGGGCGCCCCGGAGGCGCGGTACTCCCTCGCCCCCGTGGCGGAGCGGGTGCGGGAGCTCCTCCCCGGGACGACCGTGCACCTGGCCGAGGACACCGCCGGGCCCTCGGCCACCGCATCGGCCGAGGGCCTCGGCGACGGCGAGCTGCTGCTGCTGGAGAACCTGCGCTTCGAGGCGGGGGAGACCAGCAAGGACGACGCCGAGCGGGGCGCCTTCGCCGACCGGCTGGTCGGTCTCGTCGGCGGCCCGTCGGCCGACGGCGGCACGGGACTGTTCGTCTCCGACGGGTTCGGGGTGGTGCACCGCAAGCAGGCCAGCGTCTACGACGTCGCCGAGCGCCTCGAGCACGCCGCCGGCCTGCTGGTCGCCGCCGAGCTCGACGTGCTCACCCGGCTGACCCGCGAGCCCGAGCGCCCGTACGCCGTCGCGCTCGGGGGGGCGAAGGTCTCCGACAAGCTCGGCGTCATCGACAACCTCCTCGGCTCCCTGCTCACCCGCGGCGACCGGCTGCTCGTCGGCGGCGGCATGGTCTTCACCGTGCTCGCCGCCCAGGGCCTGGAGGTGGGCCGCAGCCTGCTGGAGGCCGACCAGGTCGACGCCGTCCGGGGCTACCTCGCCCAGGCGGAGCAGCAGGGCGTGCAGGTGGTGCTGCCGACCGACGTCATCGCCGCTGCGGCGTTCTCGGCCGACGCCGAGCACGCGGTGGTGCCCGTCGAGGCGATCCCCGCCGACCGGATGGGCCTGGACATCGGTCCCGACTCCGCCCGCGCCTTCGCGGCTGCCGTGGCCGACGCACGCACCGTGTTCTGGAACGGCCCGATGGGCGCCTTCGAGATGGCCCCCTACGCCGAGGGCACCCGGGTGCTGGCGCAGGCCCTGACCGAGGTGAGCGCCGCCGGCGGGCTGACCGTGGTGGGCGGCGGCGACTCCGCGGCCGCGGTGCGCCAGCTCGGCTTCGACGAGGCCGCGTTCGGGCACATCTCCACCGGGGGCGGGGCGAGCCTGGAGTTCCTCGAGGGCAGGGAGCTGCCCGGGCTGAGCGTGCTCGAGCGCTGAGCCGTCCGACCGCCGGGGCCCCGGCGCCCCGACCGCACCGACGACCGACCGCACCACCTGGAGGCACCGCCGTGGCCCGCACCCCCCTGATCATCGGCAACTGGAAGATGAACGTCGACCACGTCGCCGCCGTCTCCCTGGTGCAGAAGCTCGCCTGGACCCTCAAGGACGCCGAGCACGACCCTGCCGCCGTGCAGGTGGTGGTGCTGCCGCCGTTCACCGACCTGCGCAGCGTGCAGACCCTGGTCGAGGGCGACCGCCTCGACCTGGCGTACGGCGCCCAGGACGTCTCCGACGCCCCGCCCGGCGCCCGCACCGGCGACATCGCCGCGGCGTTCCTGACCCGGCTCGGCGTCACGCACGTCACCGTCGGGCACAGCGAGCGCCGCCTGCACCACGGCGAGGACGACGCGCTGGTCGCCGCGAAGGCCGTCGCCGCCGTCGCCGCCGGGATCACGCCCGTGGTCTGCGTGGGCGAGCCGCTGGAGGTGCGCCGCGCGGGCCGCCACGTGGAGCACGTGCTGGCCCAGGTCGACGGCTCGCTGGCCGGGCTCGGGGCCGAGCAGGTCGCCGCCGCGGTCGTCGCCTACGAGCCGGTGTGGGCCATCGGCACCGGCGAGGTCGCCACCCCCGAGGACGCCCAGGAGGTCTGCGCGGCCATCCGCCAGCGGGTCGGGCAGGTGCACGGCGAGGCGGTCGCCGACGCGGTGCGGGTGCTCTACGGCGGGTCGGTGAAGTCGAGCAGCGCCGCGAGCCTGATGGCCCAGCCCGACGTCGACGGCGCGCTGGTCGGCGGGGCGAGCCTGGACGCGGCGGAGTTCGCCGCCATCGTCGGGGCCGCCCGCCCCTGACCCGTCGGCCCGCGAAGGGGCCTCGCAGGGCCCCGCTGCCGGTACTCTGGCGCGCGTGACGGCTCTGCGCATCTCCCTCCAGGTCCTGCTGGCCCTCACCGGACTGTTCCTGACGCTGCTGATCCTGCTCCACAAGGGCCGGGGCGGCGGGATGTCGGACATGTTCGGGGGCGGGATGTCCTCGAGCATGGGGAGCTCCGGCGTGGCCGAGCGCAACCTCAACGTGGTGACCGTGGTCGTCGCCGGGCTGTGGACCGTCGTGGTCGTGCTGCTCGGCGTGATCGAGCGCTTCGACCCCAGCGCCTAGGGGCGGGTGCGCGTCCGGCGCACCACGGCACGCAGCAGTCCAGAGCAGTACCGAGACGGCACCGAGACCAGCAGGAGACGATGTGGCAGGTGGCAACGCGATCCGCGGCAGCCGGGTGGGCGCAGGCCCGATGGGCGAGTCCGAGCGCGGGGACACCGCGCCCCGGCGGCGGGTGTCCTACTGGTGCTCCAACGGGCACGAGACGGCGCCCAGCTTCGCGCAGGAGCACGGCTCGGAGGTGCCCGAGGTGTGGGACTGCCCCCGCTGCGGCTACCCCGCCGGCCAGGACCGCGACAACCCGCCGGTGCCGCCGCGCAACGAGCCGTACAAGACGCACCTGGCGTACGTGAAGGAGCGGCGCAGCGACGAGGACGGCGCCGCGATCCTCGAGACCGCCCTGGAGAAGCACCGCTCCAAGCACCCGGTCCGACCCGCCCGCTGACCCGCGGGCGCCGCACCCGCCGTCGTCGACCGACCGGCCGACGCCGTCAGGTGGTGGGCAGGCCGCTGGCCGCGGCCTCGTCCACCAGCCACAGCGTGCGCCCCGTGCCGGTGACCCGGGCGGCCGGCAGCCGGCCGGTCAGGCGCCCGTCCTCCGAGAGGGCCTCCGCGACGGCGCCGGCCTTGTCGGCGCCGGCGACCACGCACCAGACCTGGCCGGCGCCCGTGATCGTCGGCATGGCCAGGCTCACCCGCGTCGGCGGCGGCTTCGGGGCGTCGCGCACGGCGACGACGGTGAGGTCGCCGGGCGGGGGGTCCTGGCCCGGGAACAGCGAGGCGACGTGCCCGTCGGGCCCCACGCCCAGCAGCAGCACGTCGAGCACCGGCACGGGCCCGGGCACCCCGGTGGCGCGGGCCGCCGCCGCGAGCTCCGCGGCGTAGCGGCGCGCCGCCGCGTCGGGGTCGTCGCCGTCCGGGCCGTCGCTGGGCGGCATCGGGTGCACCCGGGCGGGGTCCAGCGGCACCGCGTCCAGCAGCGCCGCCCTGGCCTGCACCTCGTTCCGGTCGGGGTGGCCCGCGGGGAGGAACCGCTCGTCACCCCACCAGAGGTCGAGGGCGTCCCAGGCCAGCGCAGCCCCGGGGCGCGACCCGGCCTCGGCGAGCAGCTCCAGCACCCGGGTGCCGATGCGGCCGCCGGTGAGCACCACCGACGCCGACCCCCGTGCCGCCTGCGCGGCGCCGAGGGCGGCGACCAGCCGCTCGACGACCGCGGCCGCCAGCTCGTCCGGGCCCGGGTGGACGACGACCTCGGGGGCCGAGGGCCCCATCAGGCGCTCGCCGCGCCGCTGGGCGACGCGGACCCGGCGGCGCGGCGGTCGAACAGCGGGATCCCGGCGGTGACGACGTCGCCGTACACGTCGTCGGGGTCGAGGCGCCGGAGCTCCTCGGAGAGGCACTCGGTCTGGCTGCGCCGGGGGAGGGCGATGCGCCGGTCGGGCTGCCCCGGCTGGCTGAGCTTCGCCACCGAACCCGAGGGCCGCGTCAGCGAGATGTCGCCGCCCTCGCGGTGCAGCACCACCCCGGCGATGCCGCTGCCGCGGGGGGTGTCGACCCGCTCGACCTCGACGCCCAGGCACCACGCCAGCCACGCGGTGAGCAGCTCGGTGCTGGGGCTGTCCACCGCCCCGCTCACCGTGGCGCCGCTGATCTCCGCGGCCGCCGGCACGGTGACCGCGTCGCTGTCCAGCGCCGTGGCCAGCAGGCCCCGCCACAGGGTGAGCCGGCTCCACGCGAAGTCGGTGTCACCGGGGGCGTGCTCGCGGCCGAGGCGGGCGAGGGTGGCGACGGGGTCGTCGCAGGCGGCGGCGTCGGTGATCCGCCGCTGGGCCAGGGCGCCCAGCGGGTCGCGCGCGGGGCTGGTCGGCGCCTCGCCCGGCCACCACGTGACCACGGGGGCGTCGGGCAGCAGCAGCGGCACGACCATCGACGCGCCGTGCTCGGAGAGCGGGCCGTAGCTGCGCAGGACCACCACCTCGGAGGCGCCCGCGTCGCCGCCGACGCGCACCTGCCCGTCCAGGCGGGAGGTGCCGCGCCGCTCGCCGCGGGCCAGCACGATGATCCGGCACGGGTGCTCGCGGCTGGCGCTGTTGGCCGCCGCGATGGCGTCCTCGGCGCGGGTGTCGTCGGTGGGCACCACCAGGGTCAGCACGCGGCCCAGGGCCACGGCCCCGCCGGTGTCGCGCAGCTCGACCAGGCGCTTGGCGATCCGCGCGGTGGTGGTGCCGGGCAGGTCGACGATCACGGCCGGCGCCAGGTGCGACCGGAGCGGGCGAGCATCGCCGTCGCGGAGGGCGGGCCCCACGTCCCCGAGGAGTACGGCTCCGGCTGCCCGGCGCGCGACCAGTGCTCGATGATCGGGTCGAGCACCTTCCAGGACAGGTCGACCTCCTGGTGCCGGGGGAACAGCGGTGGGTCGCCGAGCAGCACGTCGAGGATCAGTCGCTCGTACGCCTCGGGGGAGGACTCGGTGAACGAGTGCCCGTACCCGAAGTCCATCGAGACGTCGCGCACCTCCATCGCGGTGCCGGGCACCTTGGAGCCGAAGCGCAGGGTGATGCCCTCGTCGGGCTGCACCCGCACCACGAGGGCGTTCTGCCCGAGCTCCTCGGTGGCGGTCGACTCGAAGGGCAGGTGCGGGGCCTTCTTGAACACCACGGCGATCTCGGTGACGCGCCGCCCGAGGCGCTTGCCGGCGCGCAGGTAGAACGGCACGCCCGCCCACCGGCGGGAGTCGACGGTGAGGGTGATCGCCGCGTAGGTCTCGGTGACCGACTCGGCGGGGATCCCCTCCTCCTCGAGGTAGCCGCGCACCGGCACGCTGCCCTGCCAGCCGGGGGCGTACTGGCCGCGCGCGGTGTGCGCGTCGAGGTCCTCGGGGATGCGCACCGCCGCGAGGACCTTCTCCTTCTCGGCCCGCAGGTCGTGGGCGTCGAAGGACGCCGGCTCCTCCATCGCGGTCAGCGCGAGCAGCTGCAGGAGGTGGTTCTGGATGACGTCGCGGGCCGCCCCGATGCCGTCGTAGTAGCCGGCGCGACCCCCGATGCCGATGTCCTCGGCCATGGTGATCTGCACGTGGTCGACGTGGTGGGAGTTCCACAGCGGCTCGAACATCTCGTTGGCGAAGCGCAGCGCCAGGAGGTTCTGCACCGTCTCCTTGCCGAGGTAGTGGTCGATGCGGAACACCGAGTCGGCGGGGAAGACCCGCTCGACGACGTCGTTGAGCGCCCGGGCGCTGGCCAGGTCGTGCCCGAACGGCTTCTCGACCACCACCCGCCGCCACTGCCCCTCGACGGGCGAGGACAGCCCCGCGCGCTCGAGCTGCTCGGTGACGACGGGGAAGTACCGGGGCGGGATGGAGAGGTAGAAGGCGTGGTTGCCGCCGGTGCCGCGCTCGTCGTCCAGGGCCTTCAGGGTGTCGGCGAGACTGGCGTAGGCCGCCTCGTCGTCGAACTCCCCGGGGACGAACCGGATGCCCTCGGCGAGGTTGTTCCACACCTCGTCGCGGAACGGGGTGCGGGCGTTCTCGCGGACGGCGTCGTAGACCACGCTCCCGAAGTCCTGCTCGCTCCAGTCGCGGCGGGCGAAGCCGATGAGCGCGAAGCCGGGCGGCAGCAGGCCGCGGTTGGCGAGGTCGTACACCGCCGGCATCAGCTTCTTGCGGGCCAGGTCGCCGGTGACGCCGAACAGCACCATCCCGCACGGGCCGGCCACGCGGTTGAGCCGCTTGTCGCGGCCGTCGCGCAGGGGGTTGCGGCGCCCGCCGGGGCTCCGGACGTCGGTGTTCCCCGGTCCGCGGGTCATCGCTGCGCTCCCAGCAGGGGGGCCAGCTGGGCCAGGCCCGCCGACCGGTCGGTGAGGTGCAGCCGCAGCACGGGCCGGCCGTGCTCGGCGAGGACGGCGGCGTCGCCCGCGGCCTGGGCGGCCACCAGCTGGGCGAAGTCGAAGTCGCGCCCGGGCACGGGCACCTGCCGCGTGGGCGCGGCCGTGACCTGCAGGTACACCCCCGTGGCGGGGCCGCCCTTGTGGTACTGCCCGGTGGAGTGCAGGAAGCGGGGCGCCCAGCCGAAGGTGACGGGCCGCCCGGTGCGCGCCGCCAGCGGGGCGCGCACCTGCGCCAGCTCGGCGTGCGCCTCGCGGTCGAGGTAGGCCATGACGGCGAGGTACCCGCTGTCGCCGAGGCCACCCAGCAGCGCCGCGAGCGCCCCGGCGAGACCGCCCGAGCCGCCGTCGAGCAGCCCCGGGGTGGCCCGCACCTCGACGGCGCCCTCGACGAGGTCGGGCTCGTCGCCGGCCTCGCCGGAGCCCATCGCGTCGAGCATCCCGCGGGCCGCGGTCTTGGCGCTCTCGACGTCGGGCTGGTCGAAGGGGTTGATCCCCATCAGGCGCGAGGCGACCGCGGTGGCCACCTCCCAGGTCAGCATCTGCGCGCCGAGGGTGCCCGAGACGGCCACGGCGGCCCCGCCCGGGTCGGCCGGGTCGCCCGCGGACTCCGCCGGCCCGGCCACCAGGTGGGCGAGCAGCACGTCGGCCGGGGGCCGCGCGGCCTCGGGGTCGCCGGGGGCCACGACCACGGGCAGCAGGCCGCGGCCGTCCTTGCCGGTGGACTCCGCCACCAGCTGCTCGGCCCAGTCGCCGAACCCGGTCAGGCCCGAGCCGTCGTCGACGACGACGAGCTTGTCGCGCCCGGAGCGCGCGCAGCCGCCGAGCGCGGCGCCGAGCACGAGGCCGGGGTTGCCGGCGCCGTCGGCGGCCAGCACGTCGACGACCTCCGCCGCCTGGTCGAGCAGCGCCCCGACGTCGGCCCCGGCGAGCCCGGAGGGCACCAGGCCGAAGGCGGTCAGCGCCGAGTAGCGGCCGCCCACGGTGGGGTCGGCCTCGACCACGGCCCGGTAGCCGCCCTCCGCCGCGGTCGCGCCGAGGGCGGAGCCGGGGTCGGTGACGACGACGAAGCGGGACGCGGCGTCGATGCCGGCGGCGGTGAACGCCGCCTCGAACGCGCGGCGCTGGCTGTCGGTCTCGACGGTGGAGCCCGACTTGCTGGAGACGACGACCACCGTGCGCTCCAGCGCGGCGTCCGGCCCGGCGGTGACCCGCCACACCTGGTCGGGGTCGGTGCCGTCCAGCACGGTCAGCGGCACCCCGGCC
>CADCUY010000563.1 GCA_902806005.1 uncultured Quadrisphaera sp.
CCGGGGAGGCGACGCGGCTGGCGTACATGACCGACGAGGCCGCCGAGGGGCGCGACGCCTTCCTGGGCAAGCGCGAGCCCGACTGGTCGCCGTACCCGTACTACTCCTGAGCCCGCGGCCCGGGACCTCCCGCGCCCCGCACGGCGCCCCTACCGTCGGACCGTGGGCGTGGACGGCGCGAGCGGCCGCCGCGCGGGCGCTAGCCGCGGTGCACGACGCGGGTCGGCTCCACCAGGTACGTGATCCGCTGCTCCCCCGGCTGGTGGTACGGGTAGGCGTCCACGCCGAGGAACTTCCCCGCCAGCCGGTCGATGTGCGCGGCAGCGCCCTCGGTGGTGCCCGTGGCGGTGCCACGCACCTCGACGTACTCGTACGGGTTCGCCACGTCGTAGACGGTCAGCGTCACCCGGGGGTCGCGCTCGAGGTTGGTCGGCCACCGGCGCCCGACGGCGGAGTTCACCGCCGGCCTGCCGTCGACGAGGTCGACCCACACCACCGCGGTGTGCACCGAGCCGTCCTCGTCCAGGGTCGAGATGACGGCGTGGTTGCGCTGCTCAGCGAGGAGCTTGCGCACGCCGGGGTCGTCGAGCGAGGCCATGCCCCGACGCTACGACCCGTCCCGCCCGCCGCCTCACTCCAGGGGGATGCCGGGGTCGTCGCGGCCGGCGTCGGCGACCTCCTCCTCAGGGCGGGGCGCCACGTCCTGGCTCGCCTCGAGGGGCTCGATCTCGTGGTCCGGCTGCTCGCTCACCGGGCGAGTGTGCCGCAGCGGCCGATGGTCAGCCCGTGGCCGCCTCCACCCGGTGCGTGGCGTGGTCGTAGGTGAAGGTGACCGGGCCGCCGGGGGCGACCAGGGCGATGTTCGCGCCGTCGCGCACGCCGCCCGCGCCGTAGTTCTCCGCCCAGCTCCGCGCGACGGCGACCTTGAACTCGTAGGTGCCGGCGGGCAGGTCCACCGTCAGCGACCACCGCTGGGTCTCCGGGTCGAGCGCCATCTGCGCCTGCTCGCAGTCCGGCTGCCAGTCGCCCGGGCAGCCGATCTCGCTGTTCAGGCTCCCGGGCACCGAGACGGCCCCGGGCTGGACGACGGGACCGCCCCCGTCCGTCGGCGGCGCCACCACGGCGGGCGCCGGGCCGACGGTGGCGGAGGTGCCGGCGGCGGCCAGGTTGCCCGAGTGGTCCTTCACGACCGCCCGGTACTCCAGCAGGCTCCCCTGCGGCAGGCCGCTGACGTCGTGGAAGACCCGGTACGGGGCGTTGTCGTCGGTGCCGAGCACCGTCCACGCGGTGGTGCCCACCGGGCGGGCGGCGACGGTGACCTGGTTCAGCCCGTCGCCGGGGACGTCGACGCCCACCTCGGCGCGGCCGCCGACCGTCGCGCCGGTGGTGAAGGTCGGCACCGGCGCCGCCGTCGACCGCTTGATCGGGGACCCGGCGCGCCAGACCACCGCCGACAGCGGCGGCACCGTCACGGTCACCTCCCCGCTCGCGGTTGCCCGCACGTCGGCGGTGCCGGCGGGCCACAGGCCCTTGAACTTCGCCCGGTCGCTGGCCGTGTCGAGCGTGACCTCCTGGGCCTGCTCGGCGTTGTTGACCGCCACCAGGTGCTCGACGTCGTCGCGGTCGTCGATGCGGCTGAAGGCGTAGACCCCGGGGCCGTCGCTGGCGTAGCGGTGCACCTGCGCGCCGTCGGCGAGCGCCGGGTGCCGCTCGCGCAGCGCGGAGAGCTCGGCGATCCACCGGTACATCGGGTGCTGGTCGTCGAAGTTCGACGCCTCGGTGGTCGCGTCGGTGCCGATCAGGTCGTCGTCGTTGTAGCTGGCGACCCGGGAGCCGAACATGTCCTGGCGCGCGTCCTGGTCGCCGCCGTCGCCGGTGAAGCCCTGCTCGTCGCCGTAGTAGACCACCGGCTGCCCGCGCGTCAGGTACATCAGCGCGTGCACCATCCGGTCGCGCGCCAGCAGCTCCTCGCCGCCGGCGCCGCCCTCGGCGAGGAACCGGCCGATCCGGCCCATGTCGTGGTTGCCGAGGAACGTGGGCAGCGAGTAGGCGTTGCTGTCGGCGTCGGTGTAGAGGTCGTCCTGGGCGAACAGGTCGCGCAGCCCCGTGGCCGAGCGCCCGGTGCCGAAGGCCTGCGCGCGGGCCTGGAACCCGAAGTCCAGGGTGGCCTGCAGGCCGGCCTCGGTGGTGTACCGCGAGAGCTTCGCGGGGTCGGCGTCGTAGACCTCCCCGAAGGAGAAGAAGTCGTCGTTGCCGCCCGCTGCGGCGTGCTCCTCGATGGCGGGGGCGAAGTCCTGCCAGAACTCGGTGCCCACGTGCTTGACGGTGTCGATGCGGAACCCGTCGATGCCGAAGTCCACCCAGGTGCGGTAGACGTCCTTCATCCCGGCCACGACCTCGGGGCGCTCGGTGAACAGGTCGTCGAGGCCGGAGAAGTCGCCGTACAGGTCGGACTCGCCGCCGTCGAAGGCCGCGTTGCCGCGGTTGTGGTAGAGCGCCGGGTCGTTCAGCCAGGCCGGCACCTTCACCGTGGCGTCCCCGGGCTGCGCGAAGACGGGCGTGTAGGGGAAGGACGTCGCGGCGTCCAGGGCGGGGAAGTCGGCGCTGCCCGCGACCTCGCGGTCGTCGAAGGGGTTCCCGGCGGCGTCGCGGTAGGGCTCGGTGCCCTTGGGCACGTAGGCCTGGGTGCCCTCGGCGTACTGGATGACGTCGGCGGTGTGGTTGGTGATGATGTCGAAGAAGACCTTCATGCCGCGCGCGTGCGCCTGGTCGACCAGCTGCTCGAGCTCGGCGTTGGTGCCCAGGTGCGGGTCGATCTGCGTGAAGTCGGTGATCCAGTAGCCGTGGTAGCCGGCGGAGGTGTTCTCGCCGGCGCCCTGCACGGGCCGGTTCTTGAACGACGGCGTCAGCCAGATCGCCGTGGTGCCCAGGCCCTCGATGTAGTCGAGCCGGTCGATGATCCCCTTCAGGTCGCCCCCGTGGTAGAACCCCTTGGCCGTGGGGTCGAGGCCGCTGACCAGGCGGTCGCCGCCGTAGCCGCCGTCGTCGTTGGCGGGCGAGCCGTTCTCGAACCGGTCGGCCATGACGAAGTAGAAGCGCTCGCGGGTGAGGTCCTCGCGCAGGGACGAGCGGGCGAGGTCCCGGTCGGCGCGGACCAGGCCGGGCTGCGCCTGCGCCGGGGCGACGGTGACGGCGTGCGTGGCGTGGTCGTAGCGGACGCGGAGCGCGGCGGGCGCCTCCAGCACCAGCGGCGCGTCGTCGTCGCCGAGCCCGTAGGCCTGCTCCCAGGAGCCGTCCAGGCGCACCTTGTGGGCGTAGCTGCCCGCCGGCACCTCGAAGACGCCCTCGAACGCGGTGCTCGACCCCGCCACCGGCGCGAGGTCGGTGGCGGTGCACGCCTCGTCCCAGTCGGTGGCGCAGCCGAGCTCGCTCTGCAGGGAGCCCATCAGGGTGACGCGGGCCGGCGGCGCGGTGTGGTCGGCGAGGGCCGGCGGCGGCACGGCCGCGACGGCCAGGACGGCGGCAGCGACCACAGCGGGACCGCGGCGGCGGGAGGGGGCACGGCTCACGAGCATCTCCTCGACGTTGAGTGATTCGCGGCAACGTAGCGTCATGCGCGCCGGAACGGAACCCGGGGTCGCTGCTGGGCGCGGGGCCCCTACCGTCGGGCCGTGCCCTCCCCGACCCGGCCCGGCCGCCGGCCCCTGC
>CADCUY010000564.1 GCA_902806005.1 uncultured Quadrisphaera sp.
CCGCCGGCGGCGCGGGGCTCGCGGTGGTCGGGCTGGTGGTGGGCGTGCAGGCGCTGGCGCCGGGCAGCGAGCGCGAGGACGTCGGGCCCGCGGCGGCGCCGTCCGTCACCGCCCCGTCGGAGCCCGCCCCCGCCCCGCCGGAGCCGGTCCTGCCGCGGGCCGACGACGGCTACGAGCAGGCGGTGAGGGGGGTCTTCGCCGACGCCGGCTACACCCCCGAGGACGCCGTGGAGCTCGGCGAGCTGTGGCGGGTCGAGGACCCCCTCCTGGTCGAGGCCGTCGCGGGGCAGCGGCTGCAGGACGGCGTCGTGCTGCCCATCCGGCCGGGGCAGCAGGTGACCGCGCCCGGGCAGGACCAGCCCGACGTCGACCTCGCCCGCACGGCCTTCTTCGCCACGGGGTACGACGTCGCCGACGCGGCCGCCCTCGCGCAGCTGTGGGGCGAGCCGGACCTGCTCGCCGTGAAGGCGCTCGCCGGGCAGCGGGTCCTCGACGGGCAGCCGCTCCCGCTCACCGGCCCGTGACCACCTGCCAGCCCAGCCGGGCCACGAGCACGGCGACGACCACGAGGAACACGACCCGCACGAAGCCGCTGCCGCGGGCCACCGCGGTGCGCGCGCCCAGGTAGCCCCCGGCGGTGTTGGCCGCCGCCATCGGCAGGCCGAGGCCCCACACCGTCGCGCCGGCGACGGTGAAGACCACCAGCGCCCCGAGGTTCGTGGCGGCGTTCACCACCTTGGCCACCGCGCTGGCCTGGAGGAACGCGTAGCCGAGGCCCACCAGCCCGGCCACGAGGAAGCTGCCGGTGCCCGGCCCGAGCGCGCCGTCGTACGCCCCCACCACCAGGCCGAGCAGGGCCGCGGTGCCCACGTGGCGGCGCCCGGCCCAGCGCAGCGCCGTCACCTCGCTCGGCGCGCGGCGCACCAGGGTCCACACCGCCACGGCGACCAGCGCCACCAGGGTGACCGGGCGGAGCGCCGCCGCGGGCACCAGCGCGGCCAGGCCAGCTCCCCCGCCGGCGGCGAGGCCGGCGACCGCGGCCGTCGGGAGCGCGGTGCGCCAGTCCATGGGCACGCGCCGGGCGTAGGTGACCGCGCTGACGGTCGTGCCCGCGAAGCCCGCCAGCTTGTTCGTGGCCAGCGCCTGCACCGGGCTGAGCCCGGGCACCAGGAGCAGGGCCGGCAGCTGCAGCAGGCCGCCGCCGCCGACCACCGCGTCCACCCAGCCCGCGGCGAAGGCGGCGAGGAGCAGCAGGCCGAGGACCTCCGCGTCGACGCCGGCGATCACCGCGGCGGGCCGCTCACCCGCGCACGAGCGCGAGCAGGTGCGCCGCGGCGTCGGCCACCGCGACGTCGGTGCGGGCGCCGTCGCCGTCCACCGACCGGTCGCGCACCTCGACGACCCCGTCGGCGAGGCGCTTGCCGACGGTGACGACCGTCGGCACGCCGAGCAGCTCCGCGTCCTTGAACTTCACCCCGGGGCTCACCCGCGCGCGGTCGTCGAGCAGCACCGTCAGCCCGGCCTGCACCAGCTCGGCGGCCAGGGCCTCGGAGGCCTCGGCCACGGCGTCGTCCTTGCCGGCGGCCACCACGTGCACGTCGGCGGGCGCGACCGCCCGCGGCCAGCGCAGGCCCAGCTCGTCGGCGCCCGACTCGGCGAGCGCCGCCACCGCGCGGGAGATGCCGATCCCGTAGGAGCCCATCGTGACCGTGACGAGCTTGCCGTTCGCGTCGAGCACCTGCAGGCCCAGGGCCTGCGCGAAGCGGCGGCCGAGCTGGAAGATGTGGCCCATCTCCATCCCGCGGGCGAGCTGCAGCGGGCCCGAGCCGTCGGGCGCCGGGTCGCCGGCCAGCACCGTGGCGGCCTCGATCGCGCCGTCCCCGCCCTCCTCCCCCGCGGCCGGGAAGTCGCGCCCGGCCACCAGCCCGAACACGTGCCGGCCGGGCTCGTTCGCCCCGGTGACCCAGCTGGTGCCGGCGACCACCCGCGGGTCGAGCAGGTAGCGCACGCCGGTGCTGCTCGCGGTGCCGAGCGCCGTGGGGCCGATGTAGCCGCGCACCAGGCCGGGGTGGGCGGCGAAGCCGGCGGCCTCGAAGGGCTCGACCTCCGCCGGCGCCACGGCCGCCTCGAGGCGCTTGGCGTCGAGGTCGCGGTCGCCGGGCAGGCCCACCACCAGCGGCTCGCGCGTCCCGTCGGGGTGGCGCAGGGTCACGACGACGTTCTTCAGCGTGTCGGCCGCGGTCCAGGGGCGGTCCTCGCGGGGGAACCGCTCGTTCGCGACGGCGACGAGGCTGTCGATGGTCGGCGTGTCGGGGGTGTCCTCCACGCGGGCCGGGGGCAGCGCGGCGATCGCGGCGGCGTCCAGGGCCGGCGGCGGCAGGGTGGTGACCGCCTCGACGTTCGCCGCGTACCCCGCCTCGGTGCGCACGTAGGCGTCCTCGCCGTGCTCGCTGGGGTGCAGGAACTCCTCGGACGCCGAGCCGCCCATCGCCCCGGAGACCGCGCTGACCGCCACGACGGGCAGGCCGAGGCGCTCGAAGATCCGCCAGTAGGCGGCGCGGTGCCGGGCGTAGGCGGCGGCCAGCCCGGCGTCGTCGACGTCGAAGGAGTAGCTGTCCTTCATGACGAACTCTCGGGCGCGCAGCAGCCCGGCGCGGGGGCGGGACTCGTCGCGGAACTTCGTCTGCACCTGGTACAGGCTCAGCGGCAGGTCCTTGTAGGAGCTGCACACGTCCTTGACCAGGAGGGTGAAGACCTCCTCGTGGGTGGGCGCGAGCAGGTGGTCGGCGCCGCGGCGGTCCTTGAGCCGGAAGATGTTGTCGCCGTAGTCGGTCCACCGGCCGCTGGCCTCGTACGGCTCGCGGGGCAGCAGCGCGGGGAAGTGCACCTCCTGGGCGCCGATCGCGTCCATCTCCTCGCGGACCACGGCCTCCACCCGGCGCAGCACGCGGTGGCCCAGCGGCAGCCACGTGAAGCCCCCGGAGGCCGCGCGGCGGACGTACCCGGCGCGCACGAGGAGCTTGTGGCCGGGCAGCTCGGCGTCGGCGGGGTCCTCGCGCAGGGTCCGCAGGAACAGGGTCGACATCCGCAGCAGCACGCCCGGAGGCTACCGGCGCCCGGCGCGCCCCCGTGCGGGACGACCGACGGACGTGCAGAACCAGCCGCTGACTCCGTGGATCGACCTTCAGGCCGACTTCTGCCTGTCCGTCCGTCGATGCGCGGCATCGCGCTCCTGCCGCCGACAGGCGCTGAGCACGATGCGAGCCACCCAGGCCTGGTCGAACATCACGTGCTCCCAGGCGAACCGCAGCACCACCCACCCCCGCGCCACGAGCTCGTCGTACCGGCGGCAGTCCCGCGCCAGGGCGGCCCGGTCGCCGTGCCAGGCGAAGCTGTCGGCCTCCAGCGCGATGCGCCGCCGGACGTCCCCGAGGTCGACCCGGGCGGCGAAGCCCGGGGCCTGCAGCGGGACCTGCGGGACGAAGCCGGACAGGCCGGTGTCGAGGACGATGCCCCGCAGCGCCGACTCGAACGGGTTCGCCGCCCGGGCGTCGGCGGCCTCGGCCACCCGCAGCACGCGCTGGCGCCCGGCGCCCCGGCACGCCCGCGCTGCAGCGAGCAGCTCGTCGTGCACGACCAGCCGACGCCGCAGGGCGGAGTCGGCGACGGCGAGCGCCTCGGGGAAGGGCAGGGTGCGGGCGCAGTC
>CADCUY010000565.1 GCA_902806005.1 uncultured Quadrisphaera sp.
GACGCGCAGCACGGCGGCGCCGCGGGCCGCGAGGCCCCCGGCGAAGTCGGCCACCCCGTACGCGGCGGCGGCGGCGAGGGCCACGGCGATCGCCAGCACGGCCCCATCCTGCTGCTGCACCATGGCCCCCGTGCCCCGGAGCCTCCCGCGCAGCGCGCCCGCCGCGCCCCGCGGCGCCGTGCCCGTCACCGTCCACCGCACCGTGCAGGCGCCGCCGGCGGTCGCCCTGGTGCTGCTGGCCGGCGTCGACCTGCCGGCCGTCTTCACCGGCTACGGGCCGCTGCCCGCGGTGACCGGCACCCGCGGGCAGGAGGGGGCCTGGGACGTGCCGGGCCGCACGCGCACGGTGGAGCTCGCCGACGGCACCACCCTCGAGGAGGTGCTGCGCGCCTACGGCGACGACGGGTTCGGCTACCTGGTGCACAGCCCCAGCGGGCCGCTGCGCCACCTGGTGCACGACGCCGAGGTGCGCTGGCAGCTCGCCCCGGCCGGGCCCGGCGCCACCGCGGTGGCCTTCACCTACGCCTTCCGGCCCCGCACCCTGCGCCGGCCGCTGGTGGCGGCGGTGCTCGCCCCGGTGTGGCGCCGCTACGCCACCCGGGCCCTCGCGCTGGCCGCCGAGCGGGTGGAGGCGCAGCACCGCCGGGGGCGGTGATCCACCCCTGGCCGGGATGGTCCACAGTGGTCCGGTGAAGGCGATCTGGAACGACCTGGTCCTGGCCGAGAGCGACGACACGGTGGTCGTCGAGGGCCGGCACTACTTCCCGCGCGAGAGCCTGCGCGACGACGTGCTGCGCGAGTCCGCCACGCACACCACCTGCCCGTGGAAGGGCCTGGCCAGCTACTACAGCCTCGCCGCCGACGGCGCGGACAGCCGCGACGCCGTGTGGTTCTACCCCGAGCCCAAGGCGGGCGCCGAGGCGGTCGCCGGCCGGGTGGCGTTCTGGAAGGACGTGCGCGTCGAGGCCTGACCGCCCTGCGGCCGCCGTCGGTGGCGCGCCGTACCGTGGTGCCGTGCTCAGAGCGGCCCTGCGACCGGCGCCCCTGGCGCTGCTCGTCCTGGCGCTCGCGGTGGCGACCGCCTGCGCCCTGCTGGGCCAGTGGCAGGCCGAGCGCTCCCGGGCCTCCACGGCGCAGCCCGCCCTGGAGCGGGTGGTGCCGCTGGCCGAGGTCCTCGCCCCCGCGACCGCGTTCCCCGGGCGCGCCGACGGCCAGGTCGTCGAGGCCACCGGGGAGTTCGCCGGGGGCGAGCAGCTGCTCGTCGACGGGCGGCTGCAGGACGGCGAGCCGGGCCGCTGGGTGCTCGCGCCGCTGGCCGTGGCCGGCCCCGACGGGCGGGTCTCGGTGCTGCCCGTGGTGCGCGGCTGGGTCGAGGGCGGCGCCGACGCCGTGCCCGCGCCGCCGACCGGGCCCGTGCGCGTGGTCGGCCGGCTGATCGCCGGCGAGCCGCCGCAGGGGGTCGTGCCGGCGCAGGACGGCGCGGCGCCGGTCGTGCGCGCGGTCAGCCCGGCCGACCTCGTCAACGTGTGGGACGGCCCGCTGCACACCGGCTTCGTCATCGCCGCCGAGCCCGTGCCCCCGGCGCCGCTGGAGGTGGCCCCCTCGCGCGCGCCGTCCGCGGGCACCGACTGGCGCAACCTCTCCTACGCGGTGCAGTGGTGGGTGTTCGCGGGCTTCGCGATCGTCGTGTGGTGGCGCGTCGTGCGCGACCGCTTCCTGCTGCCGGAGGCCGGCGCCGCGGGCGACGCCCGCGGCGGGCCGCTCCCCCCGCCGGAGCCGGCGCACGGGCCGGGCGAGCCGCCCGCTCCCGGCTGGGAGGATGGGCCCGACCGGGCACCGAGCCCGGGGCAGCGCCCCCAGGAGGTCCGTTGAGCACCGCCAGCACCGCCGCCGCCGTCGCCCGGTCGGCCCGGCCCGTCGGCCCCGCCCTGGCCCGCTACCGCGTGATGGCGATCGTCACCGGGCTGATGCTGCTGGTCCTGACCGTCGAGGTGGTCCTCAAGTACGTGCTCCGCGTCGACGTGGGCCAGGCCGGCAGCGTCATCGCGATCGTCCACGGCTGGATCTACGTCGTCTACCTCGTCGCCGTGCTCGACCTGTGGTCGAAGCTGCGGTGGCGCTTCGGCCGGCTCGTGGCCCTGGTCCTGGCCGGGGTGGTGCCGGTGGTCTCCTTCGTCGTCGAGCGCCGCATCGTGCGCGAGGTCCGCGTGGCGGGCCTGGCGTGAGCGAGCCCGGTGCCGTCGAGCCGAACACCAGTGAGCCCGGCGCCGGCGCGGAGGCGCCCGCGGAGGTCGCCGCGGAGGCCCGGCACCGCCCGGTGCTCGTGGTCGACTACGGGGCGCAGTACGCCCAGCTGATCGCACGGCGGGTCCGGGAGGCCGACGCCTACTCCGAGGTCGTCCCCGCGAGCATGCCCCTGGAGCAGATGCTCGCCAAGGACCCGGCGGCGGTGATCCTCTCGGGCGGGCCGGCCTCGGTCTACGCCGAGGGCGCCCCGCCGGCCGACCCGGCCCTGTTCGAGGCCGGCGTCCCGGTGCTCGGCATCTGCTACGGGTTCCAGGCGATGGCCGACGCCCTCGGCGGCGACGTCGCCCGCACGGGCCTGCGCGAGTACGGCGGCACCCTCGTCGAGCTCGCCGAGGGCGGCTCGACGATCCTCCACGGCCAGCCGAGCAGCCAGAACGTGTGGATGAGCCACGGCGACGCCGTCCGCTCCGCGCCCGAGGGCTTCCGCGTGACGGCCTCGAGCCCCGGGGCGCCCGTCGCGGCCTTCGAGGACGACGAGCGCCGCCTCTACGGCGTGCAGTGGCACCCGGAGGTCGCGCACTCGACGTTCGGCCAGAAGGTGCTGGAGAACTTCCTGCGCCGCGGCGCCGCCGTGCCCGCCGACTGGACCACCGGCAACGTCATCGCCGAGCAGGTCGAGCGGGTGCGCGCCCAGGTCGGCGGCGACCGGGTGGTCTGCGGGCTCTCCGGCGGGGTCGACTCCGCGGTGGCCGCCGCGCTCGTGCAGCGGGCCGTCGGCGACCAGCTGACCTGCGTCTTCGTCGACCACGGGCTGCTGCGCGCCGGGGAGGCCGAGCAGGTCGAGCGCGACTTCGTCGAGGCCACCGGGGTGGACCTCGTCGTCGTCGACGCCGTGGAGGCCTTCATGGCGGCGCTCGCCGGGGTCACCGACCCCGAGGCCAAGCGCAAGGCCATCGGCGCCGAGTTCATCCGCGCCTTCGAGGGCGCCGCGCGCGAGCTGGTCGCCGGGGCGGCGGACGACGCCGGGGGAGAGGTGCGCTTCCTCGTGCAGGGCACCCTGTACCCGGACGTCGTGGAGTCGGGGGGCGGCACCGGCGCCGCGGTGATCAAGAGCCACCACAACGTCGGGGGGCTGCCCGACGACCTCGCCTTCGAGCTGGTGGAGCCGCTGCGGGCGCTGTTCAAGGACGAGGTGCGGGCCGTCGGCGCCGAGCTCGGGCTGCCCGAGGCGATCGTGTGGCGCCAGCCGTTCCCCGGCCCGGGCCTCGGCATCCGGATCGTCGGCGAGGTCACCCGCGAGCGGCTGGAGACCCTGCGCGCGGCCGACGCGATCGTCCGCGAGGAGCTGACCGCCGCGGGCCTGGACCGCTCGATCTGGCAGTGCCCGGTGGTGCTGCTGGCCGACGTGCGCTCGGTGGGCGTCCAGGGCGACGGCCGCAGCTACGGCCACCCGGTGGTGCTGCGCCCGGTGAGCTCCGAGGACGCGATGACCGCCGACTGGACGCGGCTGCCCCACGACCTGCTGGCCCGGATCTCGACCCGGGTGACCAACGAGGTCGACGGGGTGAACCGGGTGGTGCTCGACGTGACCAGCAAGCCCCCCGGCACCATCGAGTGGGAGTGAGCGGCCCGCGGGCGCACGACGTGCGGGTGCGGCTGGTCCGCGAGGACGACGCCGCCGTGATCACCGAGCTGCTGCGCGCCGGCCGCGAGTACCACGCCGCCTGGGACCCCGCGCGGGACGACGACTTCTTCACCGAGGCCCACCAGCGCGAGGTGCTGCGGGGGCTGCTGGCCCAGCACGCGCGGGGCACCCACGTGCCGTACGCCATCACCGAGGGCGGCCAGGTCGTCGGGCGGATCACCGTGAACGACGTCGTGCGCGGCGCCTTCGAGTCGGCGCACCTGGGCTACTGGGTGGGCGAGGCGCAGGCGGGACGCGGCGTCGCCACCGCGGCGGTCGTCGCCGTCGCGGCCCTGGCCTTCGGCGAGCTCGGTCTGCACCGGCTGCAGGCCGACACCCTGGTGCACAACGCGGCGTCCCGGCGGGTGCTGGCCCGCACCGGGTTCACCGAGATCGGGCTCGCGCCGCGCTACCTGCGGATCGCCGGGCGGTGGCAGGACTGCGTGCTGCACCAGCGGCTGGCCGACGACCCGCCGGGCACCGCGGGCTGACCCGGGCTGCGCGGCCCGCCGCTCAGCCCAGGTGCAGCCGCCGCACCGCCTGCTCCAGCACCTGCTCGGGCTCCAGCTCGATGGAGACCTCCGCGCCGGGCTCGTCCGGGCCCAGGGCCTGGAGCGTCGCCAGCTGCGAGTCGAGCAGCGAGGACGGCATGAAGTGCCCGGTGCGCGAGCCCATCCGCTGGGCGAGCACCTCCCGCGGCCCGGTCAGGTGCAGGAACAGCACGCGCGCCCCCGCGCCGCGCAGCAGCTCGCGGTAGCTGCGGCGCAGCGCCGAGCAGGTGACCACCGCGCTGCGCCCCTGCGCGGCGGTGGCCGTGAGCCAGTCGCGGATCGCGGCCAGCCAGGGCGCCCGGTCCTCGTCGGTCAGCGGGATGCCGGCCGTCATCTTCGCCAGGTTCGCCGCCGAGTGGAACTCGTCGGCCTCGGCGAAGACCCAGCCGAGGCGCTCCGCGAGCCGCTCGGCCACCGTGGTCTTGCCGCTGCCCGAGACCCCCATCACCACGACGGCGGTGGGGCCCGCGCCGCCGTCGAGCGACGCCGCCAGCTCACGGGCCCGGGCCAGGTCGCCCGGGGTGCCGCAGTCGACGACCGGGTCGGCGGTGACCACGAGGTCCAGCTCCCCCCGCGCGCCCAGCTCGCGCCACAGCACCTCGTACAGGCCCGAGGGCCGCGGCTCCAGCCGGGCCAGGTGCGCGGCGGGCAGCAGGCAGCTGCCCACGTAGGTCAGCGGCGCGCCGTCGTCGCCGGTGAAGTCGGCCCGGCCGGCGCCGGCGGGGCTGCACAGCAGCCGGCACCGGGCGCCGTCCCACCCGTCGGCGAGCGCGCGCAGCGCCGCGGGGCCGTCCGCCGTCCAGGTGTCGGCGTTGGTGACCGCCGCGTCCCGGCCGGCCAGCCAGGGCGCGAGCTGCGCCAGCGCGCCGGCGGTGCCGAGGGCCACCGGGACCTCGAGCGAGACGTGCGCCCGGCCGGCGGCGCGGGCCGCCACCTGCTCGGCGTGGTGGTGGGCGTTGACCGCCAGGTGCTCGGGCCCGCTGCCGGCGACGGCCGCGAGGCGCTCCAGGGCGCCGTCGAGCAGCGGCCGCCCGCCCACCTCGACCAGGGCCTTGGGCAGGTGCTCGGTCAGCGGGCGCAGCCGGCGGCCCTCCCCGGCGGCGAGCACGACCCCGGCGAGGCCGGGCCGGCTCACGACGGGGCCTCGAGGACCTCGCCGTCGTCGGCGCCCGGCGGCTCGGTGCGGGCGAGCAGGGCGAGGATCTGGCGGGTGGGGCCGTCGGCGCCGGGCCCGCCGTCCACGCCGTCGACGCACTCGCGCGGGGTGAGCCAGCGGGCCTCCTGCGCCTCCCCGCCGGGGCGCACCGCCGGGCGGTGGTCGACCGCCAGGCGGTAGATCACGTCGACGCGACGCAGCTGCGGGTCGACCTGCGTGGTCACCGGCAGCCCCACGCGCACGCGCAGCCCGGTCTCCTCCAGCAGCTCCCGCTCGACGCCGCGGTGCGGGGCCTCGCCGCGGTCGAGCAGCCCGCCCGGCAGCGACCACCCGGTGCGGTGCGGCTGCCGCAGCACCAGCACCGACCCCTCGTGGACGACGGCGAGCACCGCGCCGACGGTGTAGCCGGGGGTGCCGGCGCGCACCAGGGTGCGGCGCACCGGCGCGGGGAGGAGGCGGAAGGCGGTCAGCGCGGCCACGTGGGCCCGCCGGCGCAGGCTGCGCCGAGCGCGCCCGGGCGGGGGTGGCGGGCTCACGGGCCCACCGTAGACGGGCGGCGGCGCCGGCGGCCGTCGTCCGCTCCTCACCATCTCCTCACCGCGTGTTCATCGAGAACGCTCATGGGGATCACCCCGCGTGCCGAGGATGGGGGGGTGCTCGTCATCGGACACCGCGGCGCCAGTGGCTACCGCCCCGAGAACACCCTCGCCGCCTACGAGCTGGCGGTGCGCCTGGGGGCCGACCGGATCGAGCCCGACGTCGTGCCCACCGCCGACGGCGCGCTGGTGCTGCGGCACGAGAGCGACCTGAGCCACAGCACCGACGTGGCCGACCACCCTGAGCTGTCGGGCCGCCGCCGCCCCCGCCCGGGCTCGGGCAGCGGCTCCAGCGGCTGGTGCACCGAGGACCTCACGCTCGAGGAGGTCCGCGCGGTGCGCGCGGTGGAGCCCCGGCCGAGCCTGCGCCAGGCGACCACCGTCTACGACGGCCTGTACCCGGTGCCGACCTTCGGCGAGCTGCTCGGCCTGGCCGCCCGCCTCTCCGGCGAGCTCGGCCGCACGATCACCGTGACCACCGAGGTCAAGGACCCGGCCCGGTTCGCCGCCGCCGGCCTGGACGTCGCCGCGCTGGTCCTCGACGAGCTCACCGCCCACGGCGTCGACGTCACCGACCCGCTCGGCGGGGCGCCGCGCCCCGGGCGCGGCGGCGCGCCGTCGGTGGCCCTGCAGTGCTTCGACCCGCGGTTCCTCGTGCGGCTGCGCACCCTCGGCGTGGCCCTGCCCCTGGTGCAGCTGGTGCACTCGTGGCCCGACGCCGACGCCGGGAGCCCCGGCTACCCGACGCCGCAGCAGATGTGCTCCCCGGCGGGGCTCGCCCACGTGGCCACGTACGCCCAGGTGATCGCCGCCGCGAAGGACCTCGTGCTCCCCGTGGCCCCCGACGGCTCCTGGGGGGAGCCCACCGACCTGGTGGCCGACGCGCACGCGGTCGGCCTCGACGTCTACGTCTACACGCTGCGCAACGAGAACGCGTACCTGCCGCCCTCGCTGCGGGTGGGCACGGCGCCGGGCGTGCACGGCCGCGCGCTGGCCGAGCACCTGGCCTTCGCCCGGGCCGGGGTGGACGGGGTCTTCACCGACTTCCCCGACACCGCCGTCGAGGCGCGCCGGCTGCTGGCGCGGGGCGTCGCCGTCCCGGCCTGAGCCCGCGGCCGCGCTCCGGGCGGGGCCTGTGGACGGCGGCCGCCGCCGTCCCGGTGTCGGTCACCCGACGTAGGCTCGCTCCCACGATGAGCACCCTCTTCGACGACCTCCCGCTGCCCAGCACCGGCGGCACCGGCCTGCGCGTCCCGCAGGGCTCCGACCCCCGCCCGGGGGGCGACGACGACGGCGACGGCGCCCCCGGCAGCGGCGGCCGCGGCGCCCCCCTGCTCAGCGCCGACCAGCTGCTCGAGGGCCTCAACCCCGCGCAGCGCGAGGCGGTGCTGCACGCCGGCTCGCCCCTGCTGCTGATCGCCGGAGCGGGCTCGGGCAAGACCCGGGTGCTCACCCACCGGATCGCCCACCTGCTCGCCGCCCGCGGCGCCCGCCCCGGCCAGGTGCTGGCGATCACCTTCACCAACAAGGCCGCGGCCGAGATGCGCGAGCGGGTGGCCGCCCTCGTGGGCCCGGCCGCGCGCCACATGTGGGTCTCGACCTTCCACTCCGCGTGCGTGCGCATCCTGCGCCGCGAGGCCCACCACGCGGGCCTGCGGTCGAGCTTCTCGATCTACGACGCCGACGACGCCCGCCGCCTGATGGCGCTGGTCGGCCGCGAGCTCGACCTCGACCCCAAGCGGTACCCGCCCAGGGCGCTGAGCAACCAGGTCTCCAACCTCAAGAACGAGCTCGTCGACGCCGAGGCGTTCGCGGCGAGGGCGGCGGCGGGCACGGCGGCGGAGCAGGTGCTCGCCCGCGCCTACGCGCAGTACCAGCAGCGGCTGCGCGAGGCCAACGCCCTCGACTTCGACGACCTGATCATGACCGCGGTGACGCTCCTGCAGTCGTTCCCCGACGTGGCCGAGCACTACCACCGCCGGTTCCGGCACATCCTCGTCGACGAGTACCAGGACACCAACCACGCGCAGTACGTGCTGGTCCGCGAGCTCACCGGCGGCGCGGCGGCCACCCGCCACGACGAGGGGGCCGACGAGGGCCCGGGCGACGGCAGGGGCGAGCGCGGGCCGGACGGCGAGGGCCCCCTGCCGCCGGCGGAGCTGACCGTGGTCGGCGACGCCGACCAGTCCATCTACGCCTTCCGCGGCGCGACGATCCGCAACATCGTCGAGTTCGAGACCGACTACCCGGACGCGCGGACCCTGCTGCTGGAGCAGAACTACCGCTCCACCCAGACCATCCTCACCGCCGCGAACGCGGTGATCGCCCAGAACGCCGACCGCCGCCCCAAGAACCTGTGGACGGCGGAGGGCGCCGGCGCGCAGATCGTCGGGTACGTCGCCGACAACGAGCACGACGAGGCCGCGTTCGTCGCCGGCGAGATCGACCGCCTGCACGACGAGGAGCACGTCTCCTACGGCGACGTGGCGATCTTCTACCGCACCAACGCGCAGTCCCGGGCCCTGGAGGAGGTCTTCATCCGGGTCGGGCTGCCCTACAAGGTGGTCGGCGGCACCCGCTTCTACGAGCGCCGCGAGGTGCGCGACGCGCTGGCGTACCTGCGCGTGCTGGCCAACCCGGCCGACACGGTGAGCCTGCGCCGGATCCTCAACACCCCCAAGCGCGGCATCGGCGAGCGCGCGGAGGCCGCGGTGGCCGTGCTCGCCGAGCGCGAGCGGATCGGCTTCGCCGAGGCCCTCGAGCGCGCCGGCGAGGCGCCGGGCATCGCCAGCCGCTCGCTGGCCTGCATCACCGGCTTCACCACGATGCTCGACGAGCTGCGCACCCTGGTCGAGGCGGGCACGGGCCCGGCCACGGTGCTCGAGGCGGTCCTGGACCGCACCGGCCTGCTCGCCGAGCTGCGCGCCAGCCGCGACCCGCAGGACGAGTCCCGGGTGGAGAACCTCGCCGAGCTGGCGGCGGTGGTGGGGGAGTACGAGGCGGCGGCCGCCGGCCAGGGCACCCTCGCCGACTTCCTCGAGACCGTCTCGCTCGTCGCCGACTCCGACCAGGTGCCCGACGGCGCGGTGGCCGACGGGGCCTCGGGCGCGAGCCGTCCGGTCGACGAGGGCGTCGTGACGATGATGACCCTGCACACGGCCAAGGGCCTGGAGTTCCCGGTGGTCTTCCTCACCGGCATGGAGGACGGCACGTTCCCGCACCTGCGCAGCCTCGGCAAGGACGACGAGCTCGCCGAGGAGCGCCGCCTCGCGTACGTGGGCATCACCCGCGCCCGCCGCTTCCTGCGGCTGAGCCGGGCGGCGATGCGCAGCGCGTGGGGGCAGCCGCAGTACTTCCCGGCGTCGAGGTTCCTCGACGAGGTGCCGCGCGAGCTGCTGCGCTGGGAGCGCGCCGAGGCGGCGGTGCCCACGGGCGCGGGCTCGGGCTCGGGCTACGGCGGCTACGCGGGCACCTCGGCCGGCGCCCGGCTGGCGGGCACCCCCGGGGTGCGCACCGCGGGCACCCGTCCGGTCATCGCGCTCGCGGTCGGCGACCGGGTCACCCACGACGCCTTCGGCCTGGGCACCGTCACCGTCGTCGAGGGCGCGGGCGACAAGACGGTGGCGCACGTCGACTTCGGCTCCGAGGGCACCAAGCGGCTCCTGCTGCGCTACGCCCCCGTGCAGAAGCTGTAGCCGCCGCTCACCCGGTGGGGGGCTCGCAGGTGGCGGGGCGGGGGCACCGCCAGCCCCGGACGGCTGACGGATGGACACGAGTCGGACACGAAGTGCACACGAGTTGGCCGACGGGCCTCCGGTCTCTCACACTGGTCTCCCTATGACCAGCGTCCACTCCACCACCACAGCCCCGCCGCGCGTCGCGACGGTGGTCGCTCCCGGCCGCCCGCTCACCCTCGCCCTGGTGACGGCGATCTCGACGGGCGGCCTGGCCATGGCCGGTGCGGCGGCGCTCGGCCTCCCGCTGCGCGACCCCGACGGGTTCCTGGGCCCGGGCTGGCTGAGGCTCCCGCTGATCGTGGTCACCTGCCTGCTCCTGGACATCACGCCGCGCGCCCTGTGGCGCGCCCGCGGGGTCCGGGGCCTGGCGCGGACCTTCCGCGCCGTGGCGGGGGAGCGCTGGCCCCGGGGGAGGCTGGTGCCGGTGCTGGTCGCGGTGGCCTGCTTCTACGTCACCTACGTCGGCTACCGGAACCTCAAGAACTTCCTGCCGTTCGTCTTCGACGCCTCCCACGACGTGGCCCTGGTGGCCCTCGACCGCACCCTGACCCTGGGGTACGACCCCGCCGACGTCCTGCACGTCCTGCTCGGCACCGGGGCGACCGCCCACGTGCTGTCGTGGATCTACATGGTCTACCTCTTCTTCGTGCCCATCTCGGTGGCCGCGTCGCTGATCTGGTCGAAGAACCTCTCGTACGGGCTCTGGTACGTCACCGCGCTGTGCCTGAACTGGTCGCTGGGCACGGTCAGCTACTACCTGATCCCCTCGTCCGGGCCCTTCTGGGCGATGCCGTGGAGCTTCGTCGACCTCGAGCGCACCGACGTCACGGGGCTGCAGGAGAGCCTGCTGCGCAACCGGGCGTCGGTGGTCGCCGACCCGTTCGCGACGTCCTCGGTCTCCGGGATCGCCGCCTTCGCCTCCCTGCACGTCTCGGTCACCTTCACCGCCGCGCTGGTCCTGCACCTGGTGCGGGCCCGCCCCTTCCTGCGCAACGCCATGTGGGTGTACCTGGCCCTCGTCGTCGTCTCGACGGTGTACTTCGGCTGGCACTACATCATCGACGTCCCCGCCGGCATGGCGATCGGTGCCGCCGCCGTGTGGCTGGGCGCGTGGGCCACGGGCAACCTGCACCTGTACCGCCGGGACGCCGTCGTCGCCGTCCGCCGCCCCGAGAGCGCCCTGGCGGGGTGAGCGCCCTCGCGACGGCCGAGGTCGGCAGCCGCGGAGCGCTCACCCACCACCGGCGCAGCCCTGCCGGGACCGCCGCGGTGCTCGTGCCGGTGGTCCTGGCGGTGGCGCTGACCGCGTGGCGCTACGACGCCAAGCCCCTGTGGCGCGACGAGGTCTACACCCTCACCACCGCCGGCCGCGGCTTCGCCGAGATGCTCGAGCTGCTGGCCGTGCGCGACGCCGGCCTGGTCGGCTACTACGCGCTGATGAACCCCTGGCTGGCGCTCGGCGAGGCCCCGGCCTGGATGCGCCTGCCGGGGGCGCTGGCCACGCCGGTGGCGGTCGGCCTGTGCGCCGCGATCGGGCGGCGGGTCGGCGGCCCGACGACGGCCCTGGTCGGCGGGGTCCTCGTGGCGCTGACCCCGAGCGTGGTCCGGCACGCCCAGGAGGCCCGGCCCTACCCCCTGGTCCTGGCCGCGGTCGCCCTCACCGCCCTGCTGCTCCTGCGCGCCGGCGCGCGGCCCACGGCGCGCCAGCGCACCGCCGTGGCGGCCACCGCGGCCGTCGCGGTGGCCCTGCACCCCCTCGTGGCGCTGCCCGCGG
>CADCUY010000566.1 GCA_902806005.1 uncultured Quadrisphaera sp.
CAGTTCCGCGAGCGCCACGGCGACGCCCCCCTGGCGCCCGTCGTCATCGTCATCGCCGCCTACGACGAGGCGGCCGGCATCGGCCGGGTGCTCGACGCCCTCCCGGGCACCGTGGCCGGGCTGCCCGCCGACGTCCTCGTCGTCGACGACGGCAGCGCCGACGGCACGGCAGCGGCGGTGCGCGCCCACCCGCGCGCCCGGGTCGTGGCCTGCCCGGTCAACCGCGGCCAGGGCGCCGCCCTGCGCCTCGGCTACCGGGTCGCCCGCGAGGGCGGGGCCCGCTACGTCATCACCACCGACGCCGACGGGCAGTACGACCCGGGCGACCTGCCCGCCGTCCTCGCGCCCCTGCTCGACGGCACCGCCGACTTCGTCACCGGCTCGCGGCTGCTCGGGCGCCAGCCGGTGCACGACCGGGTGCGGCGGGCCGGCACCCACGTGTTCGCCGGCGTGGTGCGCCTGCTCACCGGCACCCGGGTCACCGACACCTCGTTCGGGCTGCGGGCGATGCGCGCGGAGGTCACGGGCGCGGTCACCCTGAACCAGCCGCAGTACCAGTCCTCCGAGCTGATGCTCGGCGCGATCTCGCACGGCTACCGCGTGGCCGAGGTGCCGGGGCGGATGCACGTGCGCTCCGCGGGGAGCTCCAAGAAGGGCCGCAACCTCGTCTACGGCAGCCGGTACGCCCGCGTCGTGCTCGGCACGTGGTGGCGCGAGGGCGCTCCGGCGCCCGCGGGCGAGCGGGCCCCGGCGCGGCGGTGAGCACCCGGGCGGCACCGCAGGCACCGGCGGGACCCCCGCCGGGGCGCTCCCCGCTCGTCGAGCACCGCCCGTTCCTGGTGCTCCTCGCCCTCGGCGTGCTGGTGCGCGTCGCGGTGACCGCGGCGTTCACGCCGGGGCTGATGATGTCGGACGCGCCGACCTACCTCGACGTCGTCGACACACCTGTGCCCAACCCCGACCGGCCCGTCGGCTACGCGCTGCTGCTGCTGGTGCCCGTGACGGCGGTCAGCGACACCGTGCTGGCCGTCGTGCTCGCCCAGCACGCCCTCGGCCTGGGCACCGCCGCGCTGCTGTACGCGCTGCTGCGCCGCTGGCGCGTCGGGCGCTGGCCGGCCGCGCTGGCGGCCGCACCGCTGCTGCTCGACTCCCTCCAGCTGATCCTCGAGCACGCGCCCCTCTCCGACACCACGTTCGTCGCGCTCGTCGTCGCCGGGCTCGCCGTGCTGGCCTGGCGCCCCCGCCCCACGGTGGCGCTGGCGCTGGGCGCCGGGCTGCTGCTGGGCGCATCGGCCACCGTGCGGCAGGTCGGCACCCCGCTGGTGCTGGCGGGCGCGCTGCACTGCCTCCTCGTCGGGCGCACCTGGCGGGCCCGGAGCGTGACGGCGCTGGTGCTGGCCGCCGGCTTCGCCCTGCCGGTGGGCGCCTACGCCACGTGGTACCAGAGCCACCACGGCGCCTTCGCGCTCAGCGACGTCGGCGGGCGCTCGGCGTACATGCGCACCACCGCCTTCGTCGACTGCGCGCAGCTGGACGTGCCCCGCTACCAGCGGGTGCTCTGCCCGCCGCAGCCGCGCGGCGAGCGGCTGGACCCCACCAACTACGGCTGGTACGACGTGCCGCACGGCGGCACCGCCATCTCGCTCGACCCGCCCGGCGGCACCACCCGCGACGAGGCGATGCGCTCCTTCGCGGCCGCCGCGGTGCGCGCGCAGCCGCTGGACTACGCCGCGGTCGTCGCGCGCGACGTCGCCCTGAACTTCGACCTCTGGCGCGGGAACCGCGCGGAGTACGACACCGCGTTCAAGTGGCGCTTCGGCACCTACCTCGACCGCGCGCCGACCGCGTACACCTCGGCCGGCTACGCCGAGCACGGCGGCGACCAGCTCTCGGTGCGCCGCCCCCTGGGCGACGTGCTCGCCGGGTACAGCCGGGCGGTCTACCTGCCGGGGCCGGTGCTGCTCGCCTGCCTGGGCCTGGCGGTGGCCGCGGCCCTCGGGGCGGGCCGCGCCCGGGCCTCGGGGATGCGCGCCCTGTGCCTGCTCTTCGCCGTCTGCGGGCTGGGGCTGCTGCTCGTGCCCGCCGTGGGCACCCAGTTCGTGTGGCGCTACCAGCTGCCCGCGCTGGCCCTGCTGCCCGCGGCCGCGGCGCTGGCGTGGACGGCGCTGCGTCCCGGCGCGGCGGGCCCCGGGCCGCTCACCCGGCGGCGGGGGCTGCCGGAACCTCGGCGACCCCGAGGACCGTCTGGCCGAAGGGCGCCCGCACCCGCCGCTCGAGAGCGCGGGTGACCGGCACGACGAACCGGTCGTAGACCCTCACCATCCGCGGGTCGGGGCTGCCCGCGCCCCCGCGGCGCACCACCACCCACCAGGCGACGCCGCCGAGCAGGTTCACCGGCCGGACGTCGCGGGGCACGAGCCCGGCGGCGACCATCGCGGCGCGCAGCGTGGCCGGGGTGTAGCGGCGCACGTGCCCGACCAGGCGGTCGAACTCGCCGTACAGCTGCATGTAGGCCGGCACCCACAGCACGATCCGGCCACCGGGCTGCACCAGCCCCGCCAGCGCGCGGAGCGCCCCGGCGTCGTCCTCGATGTGCTCGAGCACGTTGATCGCCACCACCGTGGAGACCGGCGCCCCGACGTCGGGCACACCGTCCACCAGGGCCGCGGCGCCGAGGTCGAGCTGGCGGGCCTCGACCTCGGGGCGGTCGGCGAAGCGCGCCGCCATCGAGGCCACCGCCGCCGGGTCGACGTCGGTGACCACCAGCCGCTCCAGGCCGGTCAGCTGGCTGGCGAACTCGCCCAGCCCGGCCCCCACCTCGAGCACCGTGGGGCCGCAGTGCCGGCGGATCAGCTCGAGCTGGTAGGCGCGGTAGCGCTGCTGGTGCTGCCCCGAGGAGTCCTCGAGGCCCCGCCCGGTGGCGGCGCTGAAGGCGCCGGCCCCCCCGGGCTGCTGGGTGCTGGGCTGCTCGGTGCCGGACTGCTCGGTGCCGGACTGCTCGGTGCCGGGCCGTCCGGTGCTGGGCTGTCCGGTGCTGGGCTGCTCGCTGATGGTGCCGCCTCCCTCTCGTGCGGTGCCGGCCCCGGGGGTCCCTCGAGGCCGCGGAACAGGCGGTCGAGCAGCGCGTAGCGCAGCACGAACACCAGGGCGTAGACGGCGAGGAAGGTGCCGTTGACGAGCACCACCCGCCAGGCGCCGGTGACCGCCCCGGCGGTCGCCGCGTGCACCGCGCTGGTCGCGCCGACGGCCAGCGCCACCGTGGCCAGGATGATCGCGACGTAGGGCAGCACCTCGCGGCGCAGGCTCGGCCGGCCGCGGCGGCGCCAGGTCCACGAGCGGTTCAGCCAGTAGTTCGGCACCGCGCCGGCCAGCCAGCCGACGACCGAGGCCACCCCGGGCGAGGCGCCCAGGGGGCCGTAGAGCAGCAGGAACGCCACCTCGCTGCACACCGCCGCCACCCCGGAGCCGCCGGCGTAGCGCAGCAGCTTGCCCCGCAGCCCGCCCGCACCGGGCGCGGGGGGCGGGGGCGGCGACACGGCGCCGACCCTAGGTGATGCGCCGCCGCTGCCGCGGTCACCTAGGGTCGGCGGGGTGGCCGAGCACCCTCCCGCGGGCCCCGCGGGCCCCGGGGACGCCGCCCAGCGCGCCGGCGGACGGTGAGCCGCACCCTCGACCGCCACGCACCGGCGGT
>CADCUY010000567.1 GCA_902806005.1 uncultured Quadrisphaera sp.
TCCGCCCCGCGCTCCCGGCGCGCGCGGGTGCGCTCCCGCGGCGTCGGCCCGACGGAGCGCGGCGACGAACGCGGCCAGGTCGGCGGCGGCCCGGTCGAGGTCGCCCGGGCCGCCGCTGGCGTCCTCGCCGGGCAGCCACTCCACGACCGACCACGTGAAGGGGTAGCCGTGCCCGGGTCGGCCCATCGCCACCGGCACGGGGACCGCCAGCGGCAGCTGCGGAGCGAGCCGCGGCAGCCAGCGCGCCTCGGTGGCGGCCTGCGCGGTGGCCCAGGCGATCCGGGGCAGGCGGGCGAGGAGGTGGTCGCCGAGCCGGTGGAGGTGGTGGTCCGTGCCCGAGGAGGCCACCGGCGTGACCGGCAGGTCGGCCCAGCGCGGGAACTGCTCGGCCAGGAGCCGGCGGACGAGCGCGGCGTCTGCGCTCACCTCGTCGGCGTGCATCCTCGGGGCCGGCATCCCGGCCAGCGTGGCGGGGGTCGGTGCCGGCGGCAACGGGGTTTCGGCGCCCCCGCGGTCAGGACGCCATGTCGACGAAGCGCGAGTAGTGGCCCTGGAAGGCGACGACGATCGTGTCGGTCGGGCCGTTGCGGTGCTTGGCCACGATGAGGTCGGCCTCCCCCGCGCGCGGTGACTCGCGGTCGTAGGCGTCCTCCCGGTGCAGCAGGATCACCATGTCGGCGTCCTGCTCGATCGACCCCGACTCGCGCAGGTCGCTCATCGCCGGTCGCTTGTCGGTGCGCTGCTCCGGCCCGCGGTTCAGCTGGCTGATCGCGATCACCGGCACCTCCAGCTCCTTGGCGAGGAGCTTGAGCGCCCGGGAGAACTCGCTGACCTCCTGCTGGCGGCTCTCGACGCGCTTGCCCGACGTCATCAGCTGCAGGTAGTCGATGACCACGAGCTTGAGGTCGTGCTGCTGCTTGATGCGCCGGCACTTGGCGCGGATCTCCATCAGCGTCATGTTCGGCGAGTCGTCGATGAACAGCGGGGCCTCGGAGACCTGCCCCATGGTCCGCGCGAGCTTGGTCCAGTCCTCCTCGCGCATCGTGCCCTTGCGCATGTTCTGCAGCGGGATCTTCGCCTCGGCCGAGAGCAGGCGCATGGTGATCTCGTTCTTGCTCATCTCCAGCGAGAAGACGACGGACGTCATGCCGTTCTTGATGGATGCGGAGCGAGCGATGTCCAGGCCGATCGTGGAGTTGTGGGTCGGCACCATGGACCGGCTGGCGAGGTAGAGATGGCTCGGGTGGGCGACCTCGATGCACCGGACGGGCACGGGTGCCGCCGGCTCGACCGCGACGACCCGCCGGTGGCTCGGACGGGCTCCCGCCGCAGCTCGCGCCTCCTTGTGGGCGAGCCGCCGGTCCTCCCGCCAGAAGACGTCATCGGCACTGGTGAAACGCAGCTCGCCACCGTGCTGCACGGGCAGCAGGCCCAGACCGAGGACCAGCTCGGGGAGCACCTGGTCGAGCCACGGAGCGGTGGCGACGCGCACGGTGCCGTCCGCGCCCGGGAGGCCGGCGACGTCCAGCACGCCGGCCAGCAGGTCGCGGCGCTGGATCAGCGACCCGCGCAAGCACCGCTGCGCGGCCGCCTCGAGATCGGTGCGCCCGACGGTGCTGGAGGCGTCCGCGCGAAGGGCGACCTCCGGCTCGAGCGGCCCGTCGGCGGCCAGCAGGGCTCCGACGGCGTACGGCTCGAGGGGCAGCACGGCGCCTGGCAGGTCCAGGGGCGCGGTGAGCTGGACCTGGTGGTCGCCGCCCGTCCGGTGCAGCTGCTCGCTGGTGAGGACCTCGCCCGTGGCCAGGGCCCACTGGTGCTGGGCGTCGGCCAGGATCGTGGTGCCGTCGTCGAACCGGACCTCGTAGCACGGCCGTCCCGACATCACCTCGGTCGCGGCCACCACCTCGGTCGGCGTCCCGTCGGCGGCGAGCACCAGATCGCCCTCAGCGACCTCGCCCATCGTCGTCCAGCCGCTCGGGGTCGGGAGCGGGGTGTCGAGCGCCAGCGCCTTCCCGATCGCCGGCCTCGCCGCGATGACGATCATCTGCCCCGGGTGCAGCCCGTTGGTCAGCTGGTCGAGGTCGGCGAACCCCGTCGGCACCCCGATCATCCCGTCGCCGCGGTGGCTGGAGGCCTCGATCTCGTCGATCGTCCCCTCGATCACCGAGCCGAGGGCCACGTAGTCCTCGCTGACCCGCCGGTCGGTGACCGCGTAGACCTCCGCCTGCGCGGTGTTGACCAGCGCGTCGACGTCGCCGCCCTCGGCGGCGTAGCCCAGCTGCACGATCCGCGTGCCCGCCTCGACCAGGCGGCGCAGCACGGCCCGCTCGCGCACGATCCGCGCGTAGAAGCCGGCGTTGGCGGCCGTGGGCACCGCCGAGAGCAGCGTGTGCAGGTACGCGGGCCCGCCGATCCGCCCCAGCTGGCCCTTGGACGTCAGCGTCGCCGCCACGGTCACCGCGTCGGCCGGCTCGCCGCGCCCGTAGAGGTCGAGGATCGCGTCGTAGACCAGCTCGTGCGCCGGCCGGTAGAAGTCGCTGCCGCGCACCTGCTCGATGACGTCGGCGATCGCGTCCTTGCTGAGCATCATGCCGCCGAGCACGCTCTGCTCCGCGGCCACGTCCTGCGGCGGGGTGCGCCCCAGGTCCTCGGTGCCGCCGGGGGCCTGCTCGTACGCGGGGAGGTCGAGGCTCACGTCAACTCCCTCCCACGTCGCTCGAACACCGTCACCCGCACTCCACCACCGGGCACCGACAACGCCCGCGCCACCCCCCTGTGCGGGCCGGCCGGGGGAAGGGTCGGGCAGGCCCGCCGCGTCGTCCGGGGGGCTCCTGGACGTCGGGCTGACGCACGGTAGGCCGCCGCCCCGACGGCGTCGAGCACCTCGGTCCCCCGGGTCGCACCCACCCTGTGGACAACTCGCCGATCCAAGCCGATCGGCTGTGCACACACGGTGGACAACTCTGTGGATGACGGGACGCCATCGGTGCAGAGCGGCGGAAGAACGGCGAGATCACGCCGCTGCGCATGTGGACGGTGTGAACGGCCGGAGAACATCGCGTGTCGCTGTACCGGGCGTGTCGGCGGCCCACGGTGCTCCCGCTCGTCGTGGTGGGGTGGGGCGGTGCGTCCTCGCCTGCGACCGGTGGACCGCGAGGTGCTCGCCCTGGCCGTGCCGGCGCTCGGCGCCCTGCTCGCCGAGCCGGTGTTCCTGCTCACGGACGCGGCGATCATCGGCCGCACCGGCGCGGTGCCCCTGGCGGGGCTCGCCGCGGGCAGCGCGGTGCTGGCCACGGCCGTGGGCCTGTTCGTGGTGCTCGCCTACGCCACGACGGCCGCGGTGGCGCGCCGGCTGGGCGCGGGTGACCTGCGCGGGGCGCTGGCGCAGGGTGTGGACGGCGCGTGGCTGGGCCTGGCGGTGGGCGCGGTCGTGGCTGCCGCGGGCTGGCTGGCCGCCCCCTGGCTCGTGGAGGCCCTGGGGACGCCGGACGCGGCCCGCCCGGGCGCCGTCGCCTACCTGCGGTGGTCGCTGCCGGGCCTGCCCGGGATGCTGCTCGTGCTGGCCGCCACCGGGGTGCTCCGCGGCCTGCAGGACACCCGCACGCCCCTGGTGGTGGCGGTGGCCTCCGCCGCCGCCAACCTGGCGCTCGACCTGCTGCTCGTGCTCGGCGCCGGGCTCGGGCT